>JACDGE010000010.1 GCA_013815465.1 Alphaproteobacteria bacterium
GAACAGGACACCGCCAGGGCCTTGATCCCTACCAATCCATTCAAAAGGCTCTTAACCCACAACTCAAGTTCTTACCTGCTTAACTCAGTCCCGCCTAAAGGGGGGTGAGTAGTTACCAAGTAGTTGCCATTATTATTCGCAATATCCATTCCCGCATCTTGTTGATTTTTGAGGCCTGCAACACGAACCATGTAAAATTCATCCAAATTCTTCGCGGAAATCGCAATAAAATTAAGTCGCTCTAAGAGAGGAATAGATTCATTATAGGCTTGGGCGAGGACCCGTTCGTTAAAGGCAAGCCAGGAAAGCTCTCGGTCAAAATAGCGGGGTTCAGATTTATGGTTTTTCATGTTTTCTCACGTGTTTTGAGGTTAAGCGTATTCCAAACTAGTTAAGAATTTTTTAATGAAGACTCTAAACGCATGTATGAAAAAGCTAGACCGCTCTTCAGTAGTCAGTATTCAGATAATTCTTAAAACTGAGCATATAACCCCATTCACAGAAATCTTTCTGAATACTGGCTTACCTGGCTCTTCTCTTAAAAGAAAAACTCCAGGCGAGACCAAAAGTCCCCGCAATAAGAATCAGGGTGATCCAATCACCCCATTGACCATAAAAGGGAACCACCCTGGTGGGGCTGGGAAGGAAAACATCGAGAACACCTTTTGCGCCTAAACCCAAACTTCCCAAGCTTTGGCCATAAGCATCAAAAACAGCAGAAATACCTGAATTTGCTGCGCGGATAAGGGGGATGCCTTCCTCAACGGCCCGAAAGCGGGCCATCTCGAGGTGCTGGTAGGGGCCAGAGGTACGGCCATACCATCCGTCATTGGTGACGTTTATCATCCAAGCGGGACGCGCGTGAGTCGGATGGATCACGGCCCCTGGAAAGATGACCTCATAGCAAACCAAGCCACTAAAGGAGGGGAAATCGCCCGGAAGAACAGTCGTTTTAGGGCCTGGGCCGGGTGTGAAATCCATCATCCCTGCCGTGATTTTTTTGACCGAGCCTTTCCCAAAAAGACTATCCATAAGATTCCTGAAAGGAATGTATTCCCCAAAGGGAACCAGATGGAATTTATCATAATGAACAACAATATTTCCTTGATCGTTGAGGACGAGCAAACTGTTCCAGATTTCGCCAGGCACCACACCCGGTGGCGTTCGGTGGAGGGCCCCTGTAAACAAAAGCCCTCCCTGGGGTATTACATTTGAGATGAGCTGGCGGCGGAAGTCCTCTTGTTCTAAAAAGAAAGGAACGGCTGTCTCGGGCCAAATGATGGTCTTAAGAGGGAGATGGGAAGGGCGGGCGGTGAGGGTCAAAAGCTCTTTGAAATTTTCTTCCTTTTGTTCTGGATCCCATTTCAAGACTTGGGGAATGCTGGGTTGAACAAGTCGAATCGCTAAGGGCTGAGAGGCCGCTACATCTGGATTTTCAAGGCGAACGTGCCCCCAAACCCACCCTAATACTGTCACAAGGTAAACGGTAAGTACAATGGTGCGTTCAAACGATCCTTTTGCTGTCATGTAATTCAAAGAAATTCCCAGCAGCACAGTTAAAAGACTTAACCCATAAACACCCCCCAGGGAGGCGGTTTGCACCATTTCAGGGCTGAAAGCCCACGCATATCCCACTAAATTCCACGGAAATCCTGTGAAGAGATGGCCTCTCAGCCATTCAACCCCTACCCAAAGGGCAGCAAAGGCAAAGGCCCGACTGATGCCATCATAGGGCCAGAGCCTTACAGCCATAAATGAAACGCCTGTAAAGACACCGAGAATGGCCGGGATCCCGAACAGAGCAAAAGGGATAAGCCACCAAAAGGTGCTCAAATCCACGGTGAGAGCGTGAGAAATCCAATATAGACCAACTGTAAAATGTCCTAAACCAAACCACCATCCTAGCCAAAAAACTGCCCAGAAAGATTTTTGCCTTTCTAACGCGCGATTCAAAAAAAACCATATCCCACTGAGGGCGAGAAGAATGGCAGGGAAAATAAAGAGAGGAGCAAAAGCTAAAGCGCCCACCGCCCCAAAAATAAAGGCCAGCCCTCTTTGAGGCCAGGGTTTAAGAAACAAGGGGAGGAAGTCCATGAATACCTAACCGTTTAATACGTCTTGAATCGGCCTCGATAATTTCGAACTCGAGCCCAGAAGAGTGGGCGATGAGCTCGCCCCGTTGGGGAACACGATCGGTTAGATGCAGAACAAGTCCACCAATAGTGTCAGTCTCTTCCTCTAGCTCTTTTTTCGTGCGAATGGGCCCAATATTCTCTTCTAGGTCTTCAATATCCATTCGTCCATCAACGACCACAACCCCATCGGACCTTTGAAAAAATTGAAGAGGGGCGGTGATTTGAGCCACATCTTGGATGTCTCCGACAATTTCTTCAACCAAGTCTCCCATCGTAACGAGCCCATCCACGCCCCCATATTCATCAACCACAATGGCAATTTTTTCGCCCGTTGAGCGCATTTTTAGAAGCAAATCCAAAACCCGCATCGAGGGAGAAATAAAATCGATCTTGCGCAGATAATCCTGAAGCTTAAAATTTTGGGGTGTTACATCCAAAAGATCTCTCAAATGAATATAACCCAAAATATCATCAAGGGTTTCACGATAGACAGGAAAGCGCATGACTTTGTTTTTTTTGAAAGCCTGTTTGATGCTTTGTAAGGGACTATCATGGGGAACAGCAATAATGTCAGCTCGAGCAATTCTCACATCTTTGGCTGTAAGATCGCGCAAGTTTAAAATATTAGTTAGCATTTCCCGCTCGTCAGGGGCGAGTGAGGTGTCTTCAATTTCCTCTTCTTCAATGAGTTCTTCTAGGGTTTCTCTTAAAGAGGATTCCCCCTCCTTCTTTTTAAAGAAAGAAACAAAATAACGAAACCGGTCTTTCATAATACCTCATAAGGATTTTTTATATTAAGCGTTTTTAAAATGTTAATTTCCATGTTTTCCATTTTATGTGCGTCATCATCTTCTGCATGATCATAGCCTAAAAGATGTAAAAAGCCATGAATAATAAGATGAACGGTATGATTAATGAGGGGAAGGTCCCCTGTCTGTGCTTCTTTCATGACTGTTTCATAGGCGAGGATGATATCCCCGAGCTCACCCTCCATCTCAGACTCAAAGGAAAGCACATTCGTCGGCGCGTCCTTATGGCGAAAGGTTTTGTTGAGATCTTGAACGTGCCGATCATCAGATAAAACCACACTAACTTCCATAGAGGAAAAATCTTCACCCAATATATCGGTAGCTTTTTCAAGAGCTTGAGAAATTTTTTCTTCCCAAGAGAGAGCTGGATCGTTCCAACGTTCATCCATAAGAATGAAATTAAGAAGGGGTTTTTTTGTTTTCATAGGCCCTAACAATGCGAGAAACCAGGGGGTGGCGCACCACATCCCGCTCCGTAAAATTTATCACTTCCACACCCCGCACTCCTTGAAGGGTTTGGATCGCATCCCGTAGACCAGAAGGGACCCCTGGGGGTAAATCCACTTGGGTTAAATCGCCGGTCACAATCATACGTGCGTTATGCCCAAGGCGAGTGAGAAACATTTTCATCTGAACCTCGGTCGTGTTTTGTGCCTCATCCAAGATAATGACCGAATCAGAGAGGGTTCGCCCCCGCATAAAAGCAAGAGGGGCTACTTCAATTTCCCCAGCGGCGAGCTTTTTTGCCACCTGTTCAAGGGGGAGCATATCGTGCAGTGCATCATAGAGGGGACGTAAATAAGGGTCCACTTTTTCTTGGATATCCCCCGGCAAAAAGCCGAGTCGTTCGCCCGCTTCGACGGCAGGGCGAGAAAGGATTAATCGATCGACTTGCCCATTCAGCATCATTTCCACACCCAGGGCTACGGCGAGATAAGTCTTTCCCGTACCTGCTGGCCCTTCAGCAAAAACAAGCTCATTTTCCTTTAGAGCCTTAATATAAGTTGCCTGTAGCTTCGATCGCGCTGAAATAATCCGCCGCTTTGTAGTGAGAAAGACTGCCTCATGGGGTTCCTTCGCTGTGATATGGCGAAGGGCTGTCATCACATCGGTCACATCGACTTGCTTACCCTCTTGAAGACGGGTGTAAAGAAACGCTAGCGTCTGTCCCGCAATATGGGTGCTTTCATCGCTCCCTTGGATCCCGAGCTGATTCCCTCGCGCCGTGATGCTGATCGAAAGCTCTTTTTCAAGAAGTTTCAGATGACTTTCCTGACTTCCGAACAGATCGAGAAGCAAGTTATTGTCTTCAAATTCTAAATAGGTCGTTGAATGTTTATCCGCTGCCATACTGCTTTTTTGAGCTTATTTTGAATAGATAAAATTGTACTCTTTTTCCATCCTCCTGTCATCCTGAATTTTGATTCAATTGTCCAGCGTCCTCATCCCTATGGCAATTCAATCTCTGCTTTCTTTTTTTCTTAAATATGGTATAGAAGGAACTCATTTATAAACTTGGAGTTTTAACCATGCAACGTACCTTATCTATTTTAAAGCCTGATGTTACCCGTCGAAATCTAACAGGCGCCGTTAATGAGCGGATTGAACGTGGGGGGTTGCGCATTATTGCCCAGAAACGCCTTCACCTTACGCTCACGCAGGCTCAAAAGTTTTATGCGGTTCATCAAGAACGTGCCTTTTTCAATGATCTTTGCCAGTCCATGATTTCAGGTCCTGTTGTTGCGCAAGTTCTTGAAGGGGAAAATGCCATTCTCCATTACCGCAATGTGATGGGAGCCACCAATCCTGCGAATGCGGATGAAGGAACAATCCGCAAAGATTTTGCTGAATCTATTGAAGCCAATTCTGTTCATGGCTCAGATAGTGTGGAAAATGCGGCGAAAGAAATTTCTTTCTTTTTCAGTGAAATGGAAATTGTTGGCTAGGCTAAAGGCTCTATGATTCGCCTTTACGTCGACGCCTCTCTCTCGGAAAATCAACAAGTCGGTCTGAACGAGAATCAAAGTCACTATGTGCAAAAGGTCATGCGCCTTAAGTATGATGACATCATCTTTCTCTTTAATGGGAAGGATGGGGAGTGGCAGGCGCGTATTACCCATACAGGGAAAAAAACCACCGAGGTTTCGCTGGTTTCTCAACAACGTCTCCAATCGGATAAAGGGAATCTTTGTCTCTTGTTTTCTCCCTTAAAACCAAAACGACAAGAGTTTTTGGTAGAGAAAGCAACGGAATTAGGGGTTTCCTGTCTCTGGCCTATCCGTTGTGAAAGGACATCCATTCCTAAAGTTAATCTGGAAAAAATGCGTGCTCAGGCCGTGGAGGCGGCTGAACAATGCGGACGTTTGGACGTGCCGGAAATAAAGGACTTAACCCCTCTGGCCCATTTACTCAACAATTGGGCACAAGAGGGGATGCTGCTTTTTGGGGATGAAACCATGACCTCTCCCTCTCTTGCCACGATAACAAGGGAACCTGATCAGTTTTATGGATTTTTTGTGGGTCCAGAGGGAGGTTTTACTCTTTCAGAACGTACCCTCCTTAAGTCCCATTCCCGCACCTGTGGCGTGACTCTAAACCCTCATATCTTGCGGGCCGAGACGGCAGCTCTTGTGGGGATTTCTTGCCTACAGCTGATTAAAATTTAACGACGTCCTCTTCAACTCTTTTCATCCGCCCATAAGATAGTGAACTCACAGGAATAGAGAAAAGATAAATGATGGTACATAAACTGAGTGTCCACCAAGGAACACTAAAAAGTGCGGCCATAAAACCCACAACCATCATCAGAAGAAGCCGCGCAAACGGATGGGGAACGCGGACATTTTTCACGACATAGGTGGGGATACGGCTAATCATCAAAAGACCACTCCCTAAAAGGCTGAAAGCAAAAAGGAGGGGAAAATCTTGAAGAGGTGTTTCAAGGGCAAAACTCACCATGAGAGGCACCATACCCAGGATGGCGCCTGCGGGGGCGGGGACACCAACAGAAAAGCCCTTGGTCCATTCGGGCATGGGGGCATCGATGCTTGTATTAAATCGGGCGAGCCTTAAAGCCATACAGGTCGCAAAAAATAAGGTGAGAGCCCAGCCCGTTCCTTTCCACAGCTGAAGGCTGTAAAGGTACACTACAACAGCAGGAGCAACACCAAAGCTAATAAAATCAGATAGAGAATCCAATTCCGCACCGAAATGACTATCCGCGCGCAAAAAGCGGGCAATCCGCCCATCAAGGGCATCAAGAATAGCCGCAATCATGATAAGGCTGACTGCCAGTTCCCATCGTTCCATGAGGGCGAACCGAATGGCACTCAGTCCTGTGCAGAGAGCTGTAATGGTGACTGCATTAGGAATAATACGGACGAGGGGTGGAGCCTTGCGGCCGCGCGTTGTCTTCATGCTCGTACCTTTCCTAAGCGTTGCGGCGCAAGGGAGCAGAGATCGCCCATAATCGTCTCTCCTCCTATCATGCGTTGTCCTTCGATTACTTGAGGCGTGACACCCTCTGGGAGATAGAGATCGACTCTGCTGCCAAAGCGAATAATACCGAAGGTTTCCCCTGCCTTGACTGCTTGCCCGGCCATGGCTTCACATAAAATGCGTCGTGCAATAAGACCAGCAATTTGCACAACCAGCACTTCTTGCCCGGAAGGGCTCTGAATCAATAGAGAATTTCTTTCGTTAAATTCACTCGCTTTATCTAAAGATGCATTAAAAAACTTTCCTGGATGATATTGAATCCGGGAAATCACGCCATTCACCGGAATACGATTTACATGAACATCAAACACATTTAGAAAAATGCTGATACGGATGAGAGGTTTTTTTGTCCACTTTAATTCTTTAGGAGGAATTGCTTTTTCAATTTTTGTCACAATGCCATCGCCAGGGCTAACAATAAAGCCCTCACCTTGAGGCGTTACACGGTAAGGACTACGGAAAAAATAAACGCACCAACCAGTTAAAATGAGGCATAAAAACCCCACCGTATGAGAAAAAAACAGCACAAGGAAGGTGATGGCAGCAAAAAGAGCAATAAAAGGCCAACCGGCCGGGTGAATGGGGGTTAAAAGGGTTTTCATATACTTCTCGCCTTGTTTGTTTTGGGTGTCTGGCCAAATTTTTGAAATCCGAAGAGTATGCGTCCTCTTCAAAAAAACATATAGATTTTATAATTCTTTTCTCTACAATTAGCCATCTTATTATCTCTGAAGGAGAAAAAATGAAAAAAATTCAGGCCGTAGGTGTTTATTGTAGCTCTTACGAAGGACTAGCTGAGGTCTATAGAAAAGCCGCATTTGAGTTGGGGCAACAACTCGCTGAGCACGATATCACGATGGTATATGGAGGGGGCGCCATGGGTCTCATGGGAGAGGTCTCCAGATCCACTATGTTTCATGGAGGCCGGGTCATCGGTTTTATGCCTCATCACTTAAAAGAGTTTGAAGATCCAAACTTGGAAATTACGGAATTGCATATGGTTGATACAATGCACACGCGCAAACAGTTGATGTTTGAGCATTCAGATGCTTTTTTGGCACTCCCTGGGGGATTTGGAACACTGGATGAAACTTTTGAAATTATAACGTGGGAACAATTACACCTTCATGATAAACCCATTGTTTTTGTTAATGTGAATGGGTATTGGGATCCTCTTCAACAATTAACCTCAAATATTTTTGATCAAGGGTTTGCTGAGATTGAGCATAAAAAATATTTTAAGTTTGTGAACACCGTTTCTGAAGCTTTTCAATCCCTTCTTAAGGCTCCCGAACCTACTGTTCATGAAACTGTCGAATGGCTATGAGGAGTTCCCTTGATTTTTTTAAATTCATACTCATATGTAAAACATGAGAAAACCTAGATTTATCCCCTTAGATTTTGATCAATCACAGTTCCCTCAAGCAAAACTTTGTGACCAGGAGGGCTGCGCAGGTGCAGGTGAATTTCGAGCGCCCAAAACCCCCTATCATCTTCAAGAATATCATTGGTTTTGTCTTGAGCACGTGCGCGAGTATAACAAAGCATGGGACTTTTATCGTGATATGAGCGAAGAAGAAATCGAAGCAAGTCGAGTTTCTGATGTTACCTGGAATCGGCCTTCATGGCCTGTAGGAGGGTGGCGTACGCTTTTAGAAAATGCGCGTTATTTGGACGGGATAGACCCCTTTTTAAAGATGACTCCCCGAGAGCCTGCCCTTCCCCAAGAGGTTCAAAAGGCCCTTGGTACTCTTGATTTGACTCCTCCCCTAACGATAGAGGCGCTTAAAACCCAATACAAAAAACTTGCAAAACGTCACCATCCGGATCTCAACGCAGGTGCAAAAGATGCAGAAGAGCGTTTAAAAGCTGTCAACGAAGCGTATCAGATCGTAAAAAAACATTTAGGGGGGCAGTGATCACCCTTTTAGCGTCATCCCGGAATTTAGAAAAGCTTATCCTTCGCGTAAGCGGAGAGTCAGCTTTTCTTAATATCCGGGACCCAGGAGAGTCAGTATGAGCATTTTTCTGGGTCCCCGCCTTCGCGGGGATGACGCTAGCGGGGTTATCTGATTACTGACCACTGGAGAGTCCCAGGGCTTGGCGCTGGAGAGCTGCAATTTCTTTAACCCCGTGGTGGGCAAGCCCCATCATTTGAACAAAGATTGCTTCCTTAAAAGGCTCTTGTTCAGCTGTTGCCTGCACCTCGATAATCGTTCCGGCATCTGTCAGGACAAAGTTAGCATCAGCTTGAGCGCTACTATCTTCGATGTAATCTAAATCAAGCAGGGGTATCTCATTCACGATCCCACAGGAAACAGCAGCAACATGATGAAGAATAGGAATAGCATCAAGTTTCCCGTCTTCAACGCGCTTTTGCAGCGCCCGATAAAGGGCTACAAATGCGCCAGAGATGGCTGCTGTACGGGTCCCCCCATCAGCCTGTAATACGTCACAATCGATGGTAATTTGTCGTTCACCTAAGGCTTTTAAATTTACAACGGAGCGCAAGGCCCTTCCAATGAGGCGCTGAATCTCGTGGGTTCGTCCGCTTTGCTTGCCACGTGCAGCCTCCCGATCCGTACGGGTATGAGTTGAGCGGGGTAGCATGCCATATTCGGCCGTAATCCATCCTGAGCCTTTATTGCGAAGAAAGGGTGGCACCCTTTCCTCAAGAGAAGCTGTGCATAACACATGGGTATCTCCAAACTTTGCGAGGCACGAGCCTTCTGCATGCTTAGCAAATCCCACTTCAAAGGAGATAGGACGTAGTTGATCCGCAAGCCGACCTGAATGACGCATAAAAAAACCTTCCCGATAGATTGACGTATAGCCTAATCGTTACTACATTCCAGAAAGAATGGAAAGAGATTATGACAAAACTAGAAGAACTTGATAAACGATCGCGAGAAGTTTTTCGCCACCTTGTAGATACCTATGTAGAGACGGGAGAACCTGTGGGTTCTAAATCCCTTTCCGGCCGTTTGAGCATGTCTCTCTCCCCTGCTACCATTCGAAATGTTATGGCAGAATTAGAAATGGCCGGGCTTCTCTATGCCCCCCATACCTCTGCGGGTCGTTTACCTACGGAAGCCGGTCTTCGTCTTTTTGTTCACGGTCTTTTAGAGATCGGGGACCTCGCCAAAAATGAGCAAAAAGAACTGGAACGTCGATGTAAGGCATCAGGAAAAGATCTTTCAAACGTTTTGGAAGATGCAACCCAAGCTCTTTGTGGCCTCAGTCGCTGTGCGGGAATTGTCCTTGCTCCTAAATCAGAAGCCATCTTAAAGCATATTGAATTTGTAAATTTAAGCCCAGGCCGGGTGCTTGTGGTTCTGATTACAGAGGATGGTCTGGTTGAAAACCGTATTATTGAAATTCCTGGGGGTATTCCCTCTTCTAACCTTATAGAAGCTGGAAATTATTTGAATTATCGCCTCGCAGGAAAAACCCTAACAGAGGCGAAAGCTCAGATTCTGGGAGAACGTGAAGAGAAAAAAAGCCAACTTGATTTGCTGTCCTCAAAAGTTGTAGAAGAAGGTCTTGCCATTTGGGCAGGGAAGGGGACATCCACTTCCCTGATCATCCGTGGCCAGTCCAATTTGCTTCAAGATGTACGCCATATGGAAGAGCTCAATCGCATTCGTATGCTTTTTGAAGCGTTGGACGCACAAGAAGAGCTACTTGAATTGCTGGATGCATCAATTGCAGCGGATGGGGTGCAAATTTTTATCGGTTCTGAGAGCAGCCTTTTCCAGCTTTCGGGTTGTTCTTTGATTGTGTCTCCCTACTCGGGAGATAACGGGCGAATTGTAGGCGCTATTGGCGTCATAGGTCCTGCAAGATTAAATTATAGTCGAATTATTCCCCTGGTAGACTATACTGCGAAACTGATTAGCAAAAGGATAGGTTAGAAAATGTTAGAAGACGAAAATTTAAACAACACAACAGTTGAGAACGAAACATCAGCGCCAGAAGATGAGGCTGCTCTCTCTTCTGAAGGGATAAAAGAAGAGGATCTGTCTGCTGCGAACACTGCTCTCAAAGACCAGCTCTTGAGAACGATGGCTGAGCTTGAAAATTACCGTAAACGGGCTGAAAGAGAACGGGAAGAAATGGCAAAATTTGCTATTACGGGCTTTGCAAGGGAGCTTCTCACGGTCTCTGATAATTTAAGGCGCGCGCTCGAGAGCGTACCTGCTGAGCACGAAAAACCAGAAGAACTTCTAAAAATCCTTGTGGAAGGCGTTGAAATTACAGAAAAAGAACTTCTGACCGTTTTCAAAAGGCACGGTATTGAAAAAATAGAGCCCCTCGGTCAGCCGTTTGATCATCATCTTCACCAGGCTATGTTTGAGCTTGAAGACTCTGATCAACCAGCGGGAACGGTCGTCCAGCTTATGCAGCCGGGCTATAGTCTTAACGGACGACTCTTGAGGCCTGCCCTGGTGGGAGTTTCGAAATAAAAAATCCCCACATCCCCCCTTGCAATCTATCTCTCCTATTCCTACCTATGGTAGGAATAGTTTAAATTGACATTTTCACGCCACATTGAAGCAAATGAAATAGAGGAATAAAAATGAGTAAAGTGATTGGAATTGACCTTGGAACGACCAACTCTTGTGTTGCCATTATGGAAGGAAAGGAAGCCCGCGTTATTGAAAACGCAGAGGGTGCCCGCACAACTCCATCTATGGTTGCATTTACAAGCACAGGTGAGCGCCTTGTCGGACAAGCTGCTAAACGACAAGCTGTAACTAACCCCGAAAACACATTGTTTGCCATTAAACGTCTTATTGGACGTCGTTATGATGATCCTTTGACTCAAAAAGATAAGGGGCTCGTTCCCTACAAAATCGTGGAAGGCACGAATGGAGATGCTTGGGTGGAAGTTGCAGGAAAAAAATATAGCCCAAGTGAAATTAGTGCTTTTATTCTCCAAAAAATGAAAGAAACGGCGGAAAGTTTCTTAGGCGAAAAAGTCACCCAAGCCGTGATCACTGTTCCGGCCTATTTTAATGACTCTCAACGTCAGGCTACGAAAGACGCTGGCAAGATTGCCGGTCTTGAAGTTTTACGCATTATTAACGAGCCCACAGCCGCAGCCCTTGCCTATGGCTTGGATAGAAAAGCGGGTGAAATTATTGCCGTTTATGACTTGGGAGGCGGAACTTTCGACGTTTCGATTCTTGAAATTGGCGACGGTGTTTTTGAAGTTAAATCTACAAATGGAGACACCTTTTTAGGAGGTGAAGACTTTGATCAACGGCTTATTGATTATTTAGCCGAGGAGTTTAAAAAGGAACAAGGGATTGACTTGCGCAAAGATAAACTTGCCCTTCAACGCCTTAAGGAAGCTGCTGAAAAGGCTAAGATTGAGCTTTCAAGTGCTGTGCAAACGGATGTAAACCTTCCCTTTATTACAGCGGATGCCTCGGGCCCTAAGCATTTGAATGTCAACCTAACCCGCGCTAAATATGAGCAGTTGGTGGATGATCTGGTTCAACGCACTGTAAAACCGTGTAAGGCAGCTCTTGAAGATGCAGGTATTACGGCCGATCAAATTGACGAAGTTATCTTGGTGGGGGGGATGACCCGTATGCCAAAAATCGGTGAGACAGTCAAAAGCTTTTTTGGCAAAGAACCTCATCGTGGTGTTAACCCTGATGAAGTCGTTGCTTTAGGTGCAGCCATTCAAGGAGGTGTCTTACGTGGTGATGTAAAAGATGTGCTGTTGCTTGATGTTACCCCGCTTTCCTTAGGGATTGAAACTTTAGGAGGCGTCTTTACCCGTCTTATTGATCGAAATACAACGATCCCTACGAAAAAGAGCCAAACTTTCTCTACAGCAGATGACAACCAAACAGCTGTTACGATCCGGGTTTTCCAAGGAGAACGAGAGATGGCCGCTGACAACAAGATGTTAGGGCAATTCGACTTGCAGGAGATTCCACCTGCTCCGCGGGGCATGCCTCAAATCGAGGTTACCTTCGACATTGATGCTAATGGCATTGTTCATGTTTTTGCAAAAGATAAGGCGACGGGGAAAGAACAACAAATCCGTATTGCAGCTTCCGGTGGCCTTTCAGAACAAGACATTGATAAGATGGTCAAGGATGCGGAATCCCACGCAAGTGAGGATAAAAAGCGTCGTGAACTTGTGGAAGTACGCAACCATGCAGAAGCTCTGCTTCATACGACGGAGAAGACCCTTACGGAACATAGAGAGAAAATTAGTGAATCCGACCGGGAAAAAGTAGAAGCTGCTGTCAAGGATTTGCGTGAATCCCTTGATTCTCCTGAAAAATCCATTATGGAGCAAAAAATGGAAGTTTTAACGCAAGCTTCCATGGCCCTAGGAGAAGCGATTTATAAAGCTTCTCAGGCAGGTGCTCAAGAGGATGCGTCTTCGGAGATTACAGAGGAAGCCTCAAAAGCAGATACAGCAGATGCGGTTGATGTGGAATTTGAAGAAGTTGATGAAAACAACGAAAAGAAGAAAGGATAGTTTCCAGTAATCCGTGTTCAGTACTCAGTGTTCAGAACCCTCACAGGTCTTTCTGGATTTGAGTACTGCATGCTGAGCACTGGATAACCGTAGGTTATTCCATGGCAAAACAAGACTATTACGACCTCTTAGGTGTCTCTCGATCTGCAAAGGCGGATGAGCTTAAAAAAGCATACCGTAAACTTGCGATGAAATATCACCCTGACAAAAATCCGGGCGATAAAGAGTCAGAGAAAAAATTTAAAGAGATTAACGAAGCCTATGAAATTCTAAAAGATGATCAAAAGCGCGCAGCCTATGATCGCATGGGTCACGCCGCCTTTGAAGGAGGAATGGGGGGCGGAGGGGGTGCTAATCAGGCGGGAGGATTTGATTTTTCAAGCGCCGGATTTGGCAATATTTTCGACGACGTTTTTGCTGATTTTATGGGTGGGGGCGGCCGCCAAAGACAAACGGAAGCGTCTCTCCGAGGTAGTGATTTGCGTTATAATATGGAAATTTCTTTTGAAGATGCGTTTACAGGTCTCAAGAAAAATATCAAAATTCCCACAAATACAACTTGTGATAAGTGTCATGGGTCGGGCGCTGCTGAAGGCAGTAAGCCAGAAATGTGTCCGACGTGTCATGGTCAAGGGAAAATTCACGCGCGTCAGGGCTTCTTCACCATTGAGCGAGCCTGTGCCACTTGTCATGGTCTTGGTCAAGTTATAAAAAACCCCTGCAAAAACTGTCACGGGTCAGGCCGTGTGCGCAAAGAAAAAACCCTTTCTGTTACCATCCCTGCTGGTATTGAAGAAGGGTCACGTATTCGTCTTTCTGGTGAAGGAGAAGCGGGTCTGCGGGGCGGCACGCCGGGGGATCTGTATATCTTCCTTCATGTTAAACCCCACAAGTTTTTTCATCGTGATGGCTCGAACATTTATTGCCAGGTTCCCATTGCGATGACAACGGCAACCTTGGGTGGCGAAATTGAGGTCCCTTCTATTGACGGCCATAAAGTGCGGGTCACTATTCCTGAAGGCACCCAATCTGGTAAACAATTCCGTCTTAAGGGAAAAGGGATGTCGATTCTACGCTCTTCCTCACGGGGAGATATGTATATCCAAACTCAAGTGGAAACGCCCGTAAGCTTGACGAAACGCCAAAAAGAGCTTTTGGAAGAATTTGCAGGCCTGGAGGAAAAATCCCATTCGAGTCCTCTTTCCGAGGGTTTTTTTGCGAAGATTAAAGAGTTTTGGAGTGATAAAAAGGAGTAATTAAGTACTCCGTACCCAGAAAATTGGTGTGGTGAAGGGCATTCTAATAAAAAGAAAAAAAATGAAAAATATACAAATAAAAAAAATAGCTTTTCTCATTTTTTTCACAAGTAGTTGTACTTTAAGTCATAACCTCAAGGCCATGGAGATACTCTCAGAAGAGGAAACTTCACTCTACAGCCCTCGATTAATGTTCGAAAGCTCAACTTCACATGCTTGGAAAATGACTGAACAAAGGGAATTAGGATCCTGTGATGGATGGGATGAACTTTACCAAAAAATTCTTACTATGGAAAGAAAGCCAATCCTCGAATCTGAGAATTCTGTTATTCAAGAATGTTATCCAGAGTATGTTGACCCAATCAGGGGTACTCAGCATGATCCTAAAAAATTGAAGGGGTCTACCACTGCATATCAACAAACAGAGGAAGTGTTAACACGCAAGGCAGTAAAAGCCTTTGTGCGTACCTTTCCTCATAACTTTAATCCGGAAACGGCTGATTTACAGAAAGTTATGGGAAACAAGACAATTAATGCGCCCTCAGGATTTTGGAAACTCACCACTTTTCTTTTTGGAAGCCACATAACACAATCCTTGCGTGGCGCATGTCAGCTAGCTTTACCTGATGAGAAGGGTGAAAAGTATTGTTACGAAGTGGATTATGAATTACCGAATGCTGAAGAAAGCTGGTCTTTACTTCTTACTTTTGCCCGTCAGGCTGATTGATGCACAATCTACAGAAAACCTTCACGACCTACAGCGAAGAGGAAACAGCTCTAGTGGCGCAAGACATTGCAGGTTTCTTAAAGCCTCGTGATGTCATTTTGTTGAAAGGCGAGTTGGGCGCGGGGAAATCCACTTTTGCCCGAGCTCTTATCCAAGCTTTATGCGCTGAGCATACAGAAGTTCCAAGTCCTACTTTCACCTTGGTGCAAACCTATGAGACCCCCAATTTTGTCGTGTGGCATTTCGATCTGTACCGTCTTAACCATCAGCAAGAAATCTATGAATTAGGGATTGAAGAGGCCTATGCAAGCGGTGTATGCCTTATTGAGTGGCCAGAAAGACTGGGCACCGCTCTTCCCAAGGCGTATTTAGAAATTGAATTGAGTTATGGCGATCATGAAAACGAACGTATCCTCTGCCTTACCCAGAGATGAACGAGAAGTCTTAAGAGAGGCCTTCCTGGAGAGAGAAGGATTTGCGGGCGTCCCCCTCAGTCCCCTCCCCGCCGATTGCTCTAAGCGGCGGTATTTTCGACTGCCCAGCATGTTGTTGATGGACGCCCCTCCTTCCCATGAAAGCACGGTTAGCTTTCAAGTCATGGCCGACTTTTTAAGAGATGCGGGACTTACCGTGCCATGCATTTATGCCTCAGACCACGAAAATGGCTTTCTTTTAGTTGAAGATTTGGGTGAATTGACCTTTCGCAAAGCGATTGAAAGGGGGCTTTCTGAAACCATGCTTTATGGGGAGGTGATACAGTCCCTGATCCATCTTCATCAAAAGGTTACGGACAACACAATTACCCTGTCCTCCTTTAACCTAAACCTCTTTTTAAGTGGAACAGAGGTTTACCTCGATTGGTATGGCCTGCCCTTATCACCTCAAGCAAAGGAAGACTTTCAAGGATTGTGGCGTGATGCTTACCATCAGCAACCTAAAATGCCCCATTCCATCGTTATGCGGGACGTCATGGTGGATAATTTAATGTGGCTTCCCTCGCGGACTGGATTCCAACGTTGTGGGTTTATTGATTTTCAAGATGGGGTATGGGGACCAATATCCTATGATCTTGTCTCTCATCTGCAAGATGGGCGACGGGATATTTCCCCTCAATTTGCTAAAGATATGGTCGAGCTATATCTGAAAGCTTTTCCAGAACTTAATGCCCAAGATTTCTGGACCAGTTACGCGCTCTGGGGTGCACAGCTTAGTACGAGACTTTTAGGGCTTTTTCATCGTCTTGCCAAAAGAGATGGCAAGCCCCAATATACGGTTCACCTTCCACGGGTTAAAGCTACCCTCGAACATAATCTGTCTCATCCCTCATTGAGGCCGATTCGTGGGTGGTTTCAGTCGGTGGGGTTATGATCAAGAGCGCAATGATTCTTGCAGCCGGTCTAGGCACACGCATGCGCCCTTTGACAGATAAGCTGCCCAAGCCCCTGATTTCGGTTGCGGGAAAATCCATGTTGGAACGAGCTTTTGACCACCTGAGAATGGCCAAGCTTTCTCGTATTGTCGTCAATACCCACTACCTTGCCCCTCTTATTACGAAGCGCGCGAAGGAGATCTATCCTCAAACGCTGATTTCCCATGAAGACATTTTGTTAGAAACGGGGGGTGGCATTAAGAAGGCCCTCCCCCTACTTGGCAACGACCCCTTTTTTGTTCTCAATGGCGATAGCATATGGACGGGAACGACGAGCTTAACAGAAATGGAAAAAAGCTGGAGTGACACGCGAATGGATGCCTTACTTTTGCTTGTCCCTCTAGAAAACGCCCATGGGTATGAGGGTGTAGGAGATTTTTTTATGGACGCTCAAGGACGCTTATGTCGTCCCAAAAGAGGGCAAAGTGCTCCCTATGTTTACATTGGCGCGCAGCTCTTGAGTCCCCAGCTTTTTCAAAACTCTCCCTATGGAGCATTTTCCATCAATCTTTTATGGGATAGGGCCTCAGAAAACGGTCGTCTTTACGGCCATGTTCATGGGGGAGAATGGTTTCATATCAGTACACCTCAAGATCTTGAGAGATATGAGCCAAGGGTTGTATGAACCATTCAAGACTATTACTCGCATAATTCGGGGTTTGGATAAGGACCTCGGTAGGTAATTTCTGAACCTTCTGCAGGCAGGGGACGTTTTTTAAGTCCGCATCCACAGAGGGAAAAGGACATAGGAAGCAAAACAAAGATTGCAATTTTTAGAGTCTTCATTTTTAATCTCCTCATAAGATAAAATTTCTGGTACAATACTTACACCGTTAAGGGAGAAAAAGCATGTCATTTTGGAAAAAAAAAGATAACTTAATTATAACCGGTTTTGTTGTCACATTTTTTATAGCTTTGGGCGTTTGGTATAAAGGGGTACCCTTCACGCCAAATAGCGCATCAGCAAGCGCCTTCGATATTCCTTTTGTTAGTCAAAATCAACAGCAGTTAACCCTTAATAAGTTTAAGGGAAAGCCCTTGGTGGTGAATTTTTGGGCGACCTGGTGTTCAGTCTGCGTCAAAAAAATGGGGACACTTAATCGTTTTGCTGGGAAATTCCAGGCCGAAGGAGGGGAAGTGATTGCCATTTCTCAAGACAGGGGCGGCCTTTCAGCGGTTCAATCTTATTATGCTCGTAATGCCTATAACAATCTTGCTATCTACTTAGAACCCTCAGGCCAACTTGCCACCGCTTTTGGGGTACAAGGCTTCCCCACAAGCATTTTTATTGATGCCCAAGGAAAAGAAGTGGGACGGATTGCAGGGGGCATTGATTACGAAAGCGACGACATTAATGAATTAATTAAACGATATTTTGGGATGGATCTTTCTTAGAAGGGTCGGGTGGCAACCCGCTTAAGGGGGGTTCTCAGTGACCTTAAATGGCTAATAAATTGATATTTAAAGCAATCTCTGCTTCGCCGAGATTTAGGTCCCGGATCAAGTTCAGGATGACCGCGGAGAGTGTATTGTCTCTATAACAACCATTATATGGTTTGAACGATATGCTCATTATGAAGAGTGCACATCCCCAACACTGCCATCCCGGGCTTGACCCGGGATCTCTTTTAGACCTTGAAATGATCCCGGATCATCCGCGCGAAGGCGTGGCTCTGGCCGAAAGGTTCAGGATGACTGAGTAATTTTACACCTCAAACAACAGGGACGGCAACAAAATGCCTAATGCACAAGAAGAATGGGAAAAGCATGTTAAGTCAGATCTCAAAGGACGGGGCCCGGAAGAACTGACATGGCATACACCAGAAGGCATTTCCATAAAGCCCCTTTATACGCTGCAGGATTTAGAGGGGCTTGAAGACGTCGCATCATTTCCTGGCTCATTTCCTTATCTACGGGGCCCTAGAGCCACCATGTATACAAACCGGCCCTGGACACTCCGCCAATATGCGGGTTTTTCTACAGCTGAAGAAAGCAACAAATTTTACCGTGAAAATTTAAAAGCAGGTCAGCACGGTTTATCCATCGCCTTTGATCTAGCCACCCATCGCGGCTACGATTCTGATCATCCCCGTGTCTCTGGAGACGTGGGAAAGGCGGGCGTTGCCATCGATACGGTTGAGGATATGAAGCGTCTTTTTGAGGGGATTCCCCTCAATCAGATGAGTGTCTCCATGACCATGAATGGGGCTGTTATTCCAATCATGGCGGCTTTTATCGTTGCGGCAGAAGAACAAGGGGTCGCACAAGACCAACTTTCAGGCACTATTCAAAATGATATCCTTAAAGAGTTTATGGTGCGTAACACCTATATTTATCCCCCTGAGCCAAGTATGCGCCTTGTGGCCGATGTGATTGAATACACGACTCGCCATATGCCAAACTTTAATTCCATCTCTGTTTCAGGATATCATATGCATGAAGCGGGGGCTACGGCGGTCCAAGAGTTAGGTTTTACCTTGGCCGATGGATTGGACTATGTGCGGGCTACTTTAAATCGTGGTTTACCTATTGATGCGTTTGCCCCACGGATTTCTTTCTTTTTTGGCATTGGTATGAATTTTTTCATGGAAATTGCAAAGCTTAGGGCGGCACGTCTGTTATGGGCGAAGCTTATGAAAGCTTATAACCCGGAAAATCCTCAAAGCTTGATGTTACGAACCCACTGCCAAACATCGGGGGTAAGCCTTACAGCACAAGATCCTCTAAATAATATCGTTCGCACAACTCTGGAGGCCCTCTCTGCTGTCCTGGGGGGCACCCAATCTCTTCACACGAATTCTTATGATGAGGCGGTCGCCTTGCCCTCTCAAAAATCTGCTCGTATCTCTCGCAATACCCAACTCATTTTGGCAGAAGAAACGGGGATTACGCAGGTCATTGACCCTTTGGGGGGCAGCTATTATGTGGAAGCCTTAACCCACAGCCTAGCCCAGCACGCCCAGACCTTAATTGATGAGGTGGAAGCCTTAGGGGGAATGACGAAAGCGGTAATGGAAGGCATGCCTAAACTTCGCATTGAAGAATCGGCAGCTAAGCGCCAAACCCGTCTTGATTTGGGCCAAGAAACCATCGTGGGGGTCAATAAATATGTGATGACGGGAGACCCTCTCGACATTTTAAATATTGACGCGTCCTGGGTCAGAGATCAGCAAATTGAGAGACTCCAAGAGATAAAAAAAACAAGGGATTCAAAAAAAGTCCAAGCTTGTCTGGAGGCTTTGACTGGTGCTGCATCCCAGAAGAATGTCAATGTGATGCCCTTTGCAATTGATGCTATGCGGGAGCGAGCGACGTTAGGTGAAGTCTCCGATGCTATGGAAAAAGTCTTTACCCGTTATGAAGCGGAAATACATATGATCAACCACGTCTATGGAACACTCTATGGTGAAACGAGGGGCGCTGAAATTGAAGCTATCCGAAAAAGAATAGATAAATTTAGGCGAAAAGAAGGGCGTGTGCCTCGGCTGATGATTGCAAAAGTGGGCCAGGATGGTCACGATCGAGGGGCCAAAATTATTGGCACAGCCTTTGAGGATTTAGGATTTGATGTGGACATGGGGCCGCTTTTCCAAACCCCCCTTGAAGCTGCAAAAAAAGCAGTGAAGGATGAGGTGCATGTTCTCGGACTTTCCACACAAGCGGGGGGGCATCGTGTGCTCATTCCCGAGCTAATGATGGCTTTAAAAGCTGAAGGCGCTGAGAAGATGATTGTTATCTGTGGGGGAGTTATTCCGCCCCAAGATTATGAATGGCTGTATGGTCAAGGTGTGTCGGCCATCTTTGGTCCTGGAACGCCCCTTATTGAGGCGGCAAAGTCGGTCTTAAGTCTTTTGGAGGGTGACCCTCACGCCGGGGGATGAATTAGGCATAATGATCCAGAAACAGAAAAGCCGAAGAGTATAGACAAATGCTCAAAAATGGTATTTTATGGGTAAAGTTATCATAAAATATGAAAGGGTAGAAACCATGGGGACCTTGAAAGCGCGCATAGGAATTTTTTATTGTTTTTTAACAGTTTTCTGTATAATCAATACATCTTCCCTTTGGGCTGTAAAGAGTGCCGCCATTGTTATTTGCGCCGAGACAGGAAAAATCCACCACGAAAAAAATGCAGATGCGATTACCCATCCCGCATCCTTAACGAAAATGATGACCCTCTACCTAACCTTTAATGCCATACGAGAGGGAAGGCTCACCTTTAATCAACACTTACCCGTCTCAAAACGGGCAACACTTGTCCAGCCTTCTAAACTATGGCTCAAGGCGGGGTCGACCATAAGCGTCCGTGATGCGATTCTCGCCCTTGTGACAAAGTCCGCAAATGATGCATCTGTTGTCCTTGCAGAGGCCCTCGGGAATGGGTCCGAGACCCAATTTGCAACGAAAATGACCCAGCAAGCCCGCTACTTAGGCATGTCAAATACAGTGTTTAAAAATGCCCATGGTCTACCCCACATCGAGCAAGTGACGACGGCTCGGGACATGGCGACCCTATCCCGGTGTCTCTATAAGCACTTTCCTGAATATTTTAAGTTTTTTAAGGAAGCAAAATTTGTCTATAAAGGCCAAGTGCATGCCAATCACAATCACCTCTTAGGACGGGTTCCAGGAGTGGATGGCATTAAGACTGGATTTATCAATGCGTCTGGTTTTAATTTAGCGGCTTCCATGGTGCGAGGGAATCACCGCATTATAGCGGTTGTGATGGGAGGAGAGTCGGTTAAATCGCGCGACAATAAGATGGCGAAATTGCTTGAAGCGACCCATTCATTCCTGACAGGAAAGAAAGGTGTCCTACAAAAGAATCAGTATTGTTCAATAGAGGATTTGCTCGGTTCTTTGGAACCCCCTCAGACTACGTCTCTAAAAGAAAAAATATATAAAGCTGAAATGCGCGGTCGATGTGGACCAGCCAAAATCATAACAACAAAGTATATAAAAAAGTATAAATCCGTAGATGATCTTCTGTTGGCGAGTTTTCAAGAAGAGGATGCGCGATCGCCCCTCAGAAAGAAAGTTCTAAAATCTCCACCACAGGCGCAAAAGAAAAAGAATCCAAATAAACTCCCGAAAAGCAAAACGAAGAAAGTCGTTGGTAAAAAGCCAGCGAGCAAGAAGACTTCCAAGAAGGGAAGGGGAAGGAAGTAGTTGTCAACGAGGGGGGGTTGAAGATGTTTTATACGCTGGATTATTTGCAAAAAACTTTACAAGACCGAAAGAAAACATGAAGAAAATATTCTTAATAACGGGTCTTATACTCACAGTCCTATCTGCAGCTTCTGCAACGCCAAAAAAGGTGGTTATCATTCGTCATGCTGAAAAAATTCAGGGGGGAAAAGATCTGAATTTACAAGGGTATAAGCGGGCAGGGGCTCTCCCTTACTATTTTTCCGGAACCCCAATCTATAATGATCCGGCTCCCCGCCACATCTTTGCAGCGGCTCTTGATGAGGCGGATTCATCTGTACGACCCATTCAAACCTGCACACCTATCGCAAACTACTTTAAGGTTCCTCTTAATATTGAGTTTAAACACACGGAAACGGATCAGCTGGCCCAAGAAATTCTTAAAAATCCAAAATATGATGGGTCTACGGTGCTTGTGTGTTGGAGCCATGGCCATATCAGACCCCTGGTTTTAGCTTTGGGAGGTGAGGATCCAGGTAAATGGAACGCCGATATATTTGATCAGGTTTACCTGTTAACCTTTGAGGATTCTACCCAGCCAAAACTTCAAAAGATCCTGCAAAAACTTATGTTTGGTGATAGAGCATCCTTTACAGATTAACCGATCGGTTGTCATATATGGATATCGTCCATAGGATGGGTTGGGACTGAGCTCAAATATTTTGAGATCCTGAAATAAATTCAGGATGACAGCTGCGAGAGTTGAAGCTCATACTGCAACGACTTATTGGCATAAAGGTTGATAATGAAGTAAAAAAACCCGAAACTGTCATCCCGGGCTTGACCCGGGATCTCATTTTTATGGACTGCGTCCATACCATCCCCGTCTTACTTCTTTACTGCCCCCGCTTTAGGTTCCTCAGCTTTAGGCTCTTCAACCTTCTTTTGAGTCTGGCCTGGCGTATTGTTTTGCTTATCATATTTTTGCGTGATTGCCATGGTTCGAACAATGTCAATGGCGCGCAGAAGTTGATAATCCTCAACCTCTTTTTTCTTTTTCTTTGTTGGGTCTAGTTCATCTTCTTCTTTTTTCTGCTCATCCTTGCTGTTTTTCGCAGGGATCGGTTTTGTTTCCTTTACCGTATCAAGAGCCCCAACGAAATCCTCCTCACGGATGCGGTCATTTTCATCAATCTTTTCAAGCTTATCATGAATTTGATCAATGGTAATGTCAGGTTCAATTCCTTTGGCTTGAATCGAACGACCTGAGGGGGTGTAATAACGCGCTATGGTGAGTTTAATAGCCCCACCATTTGTAAGAGGCAAGAGGGATTGAACAGACCCTTTTCCAAAAGACTTAGTGCCAACAACAACTGCACGATGATTGTCTTGGAGAGCGCCTGCAAGAATTTCAGATGCGGACGCTGCACCCCCGTTAATTAAAACGACGATGGGTAAGTTATCCGCCATATCTTCATGCTCTGCATAAACACGGAGCTCTTGATCAGCTTTTCGCCCTCGTGTTGAAACAATTTCCTGACCTTTTTTTAGAAATAGATCAGAAGCCCCGATAGCTGCATCCAGCAATCCACCTGGATCGTTACGTACGTCAAGAATATACCCTTCCAGCTGATTACCGAGTTTTTTCTTAATATCCGCTATGGCTTCTTTCATAAGAGAGATGGTTGTTTCATTGAAAGTTGCAATACGAATATAACCAACATTTCCTTTCTCAGACCATTTAACAGCTTTTACATGGATAATAGCTCGTTCAATTTTCTTTTCAAATACATCTTTGCCTTCTCTTTTAATATGAACGCGAACCGTAGTCCCTGGTTTACCCCGCAGTAAGTCTACCGCGTCGTTCAATGTCATTCCCATCACAGGTTTTTTATCAACGGCAACGATGAGATCACCGGCTTCAAGACCCGCTTTTTTAGCCGGTGTGTCATCAATTGGAGAAATAATTTTTACAAGGCCATTTTCCTGGGTGACTTCCATGCCTAAGCCCCCGAACTCTCCCTTCGTTTGGGCTTTTAATTCCTCGTAAACTTTGGGCTCAAGGTAGGCTGAATGAGGATCAAGCGCGGACAACATGCCATTGAGTGCGCCAGTCAGAAGTTTTTCGTCGGTTACCTCTTCAACATACTCTTGTCTAATTCGTTCAACAATACGATCAAAAGTATCATATGGACGATCACCCATAGAAGGGACAAGTTGTTCTTCTTTTTTTGGCTCAATAGCAGAATATAAACTTGTGATTCCCACCGTTGCAAGAAGTATAAAACTAAATAAACCCAAAACGCGTGAAGGCATTGTTTACTCCAAATTTTTCATAGCAAAATAAGGTGCAGGGTCAATAGATTCACCTTTGTGTCGTAACTCAAGGTAAAGAGAGAGGTGACCCGAACCATAACTAGCCATAGTTCCTAATTTCTGACCAGCATACACGTTTTTTCCAACCTCTGCATCAATTTTATGCATACCCATTAAAATTGTATGGGTCGTTTCTCCATGATCAATAATAAGAATTTCTGCATGGTTACGAAAAGGTCCTTTGAAAACAACCCTTCCTTTTGCTGGAGCACAAACGCGAGCATTTTTTTTTGTTTCAAAAAAAATGCCGATACTGTGGGGACTAAACTTATTTTGAAGGGTAATATCATTAAAACTTTTTCCCGCAACAGGCTTCTCAAGTCTACGAAAAGGCAGTCCTTTGAGGGCAGTTGCCTCAGAAACTACCTTGGTGGTTTTTGATAGAGTTTCCCGGCTTTCATCCAATAGGGTATTGGAATCTTCTTCCTTATCGAGCCGATCCCTCTCAGCTTTTGTCCAAGTCTCTATTTTTTTATTTTCCACCAACGAAAGTTTTTCTTTCCGACGTTCAATTTCTTGGAGCAGGTGGCGGGTTAATTGATTTTTAATGGCCAGGTCGCTTGTTCTAACATTAATATCATTTAAATCTATCTTTATTTGTTGCATTTTATTTTTAATTGATGAAATAAAAAAACGCATTAATATAATTCCTCTTGCCTTATACTGGCCCGTTGCGGGATCAATTATTATGCGTAAGGGATTAGATCTTTCTAAACGGGCTAAGAGGGGAAGTGTTTTAGAAATTTCTATCTGATGTTTTGCGTGGTTTTCTTTTTTCTCTTCAGAAACACGGGCCAGGTCCTGAATCATTTTTTCAATGCTATCTGATTCTTCTAAAAGCCTTTTTTTTTCAAGATTTAGAACTTCTTTTTGTTTCTTAATACCTGTAATTTCTTGGCGCAATGTATCAGCGAGGGTGGCTTGGCTGTAAAAGAGACAGCAAAGAAATAGGAAAAACTTACTCATGACGTCCCGCCAAAAGCGATGTCTCCGTCATCATGGGCGGAATAGGAAGATTTAAAATTTGCAAGATCGTCGGAGCAATTTGCGAGAGTTTTCCCGCATGCAACTTCCCTTGCGCTCCCTGAAACATAACAAAAGGCACTGGGTTTAATGTGTGAGCCGTATGGGGCGATTTGAGAATGTTATCAAACATCATCTCTGCATTTCCATGATCAGCCGTAATTAATAGGCAAGCGTTTGTCTTTTCAACAGCGCTTTTGATTCGCCCTAAGCATGTATCCACGGCTTCTACGGCGCGTTGAGCGGCCGCTAAATTTCCCGTGTGGCCTACCATATCGGCGTTCGCATAATTCACCACAATAAGGGCATATTTCTCGCTTTCTATGGCATCGACCAAGCAGTCCGTCAGTTCATACGCCGACATCTCGGGCTTTAGATCATAGGTTGCCACATCCGGGGAAGGCACAAGAATGCGGTCTTCTCCAGGAAAAACCTCTTCTCGCCCCCCATTAAAGAAAAAAGTGACATGGGCATATTTTTCCGTCTCCGCGATGCGCAGTTGTTTGAGACCGTGCTTTGCGATGACTTCACCCAGCACCTCTTGAGGGACGTTAGAAGGAAACAGCGTGTCCATCCAAGGGTTAAGCGTTTCAGAGTATTCGGCCATCCCCAAAGCAGCTGCAAAAAGAATCGGGTGAGATCGTTCAAAATCTTGGAAGTTCGGATCCAAAAGAGCCGTTAGAATCTGCCGTGCTCGATCAGACCTAAAATTAGCCATAAGGATCCCATCCCCATCCTTCATCCCCTGATAGTTTCCCAAAGCAACGGGAGGAAGAAACTCATCCGTCACGCCATTCTGATAGTTCTGCTGAAGGTAAGTAAGGGCGTCCTCCGTGCGGGGGATAGCATTCACCATGATGGTATAAGCTTGTTGCACCCGATCCCATCGTTTGTCTCGATCCATCCCAAAGTACCGCCCCCCAAGGGTTGCGAGCTTAATGTTGGGATGTCCTTGAGTGGCCTTTAAGAAAGAGTCGAGATAAGCCTTCGCACTCTGGGGTGGGGTATCGCGCCCATCAAGAAATCCATGAAAGGCCACGGGAATATTTTGGTCTGCAAGGATTATGGCGAGAGCGATGATGTGCCGCTCATGGGAATGAATACCCCCGGGGGAGAGAAGGCCCAAAAGATGGCACGTTCCCTGGGAAGCTTTCAGCTTTTTAATGAAGTTCTTTAGGGGAGGCATATCCTTAAGAGTGTGTTGGGAGACGGCGTCATCAATTTTTGGCAAATCCTGGAGAATCAAACGGCCCGCGCCGATGTTCATATGACCGACTTCCGAATTTCCCATCTGCCCTTCAGGGAGACCTACATTAAGCTCAGAAGCCTCTAGAAGGGTGTGAGGGGCCTGAGCAATGAGGGTATCCCAATGAGGGGTTTTTGCCACCACAATCGCATTATCTGGGCCATTTTCCCGGTGGCCCCACCCATCTAAAATACACAACACAACCGCTTTGCTCATTTTCACCCTCCTCTCTTCAGACGAGCATTGTAGAAAAATATGGGAGCAGAAGATAGAGGTGTTGTTGACAATAATTTTGGGGCACTCTATCTAAGAGCCCCCCTTATAACCTAGATCTTCCCGGGCAAAGTTTGCTGTTTGTGCAAAAGCAGTTAAACTAAAAAAGTATTAAAGTGATTTTTTTCATCATCTTAGGTCTTCATGGACAGAAAACTTCACGTTCGGATATTTTTTCAGTAACTCAATACTTGCTTTAAAAAAATTTATGATGTACTTCTTCATCTAAATCCATTCTTATTTTATTAAAAATGACACACGCTGAATTTCCGAATCTTCACCTCATTGACCATCCGCTGATTCAGCATAAGCTCACGCTTATGCGGAAGAAAGACACCCCAAAGCATCAATTTCGTCAGCTTTTGCGTGAAATTTCTTTGTTAATGGGATATGAAATTACCCGTGATTTTCTTCTTACAAAAGAAGATATTTCAACGCCTCTTACCCGGATGGATGCACCCGTTATTGCAGGGCCAAATCCGGCTATTGTTCCTATTTTAAGAGCTGGTCTTGGAATGGCCGATGGGCTTTTAGAGTTGATTCCAGAAGCGGATGAAGGTCATATTGGCATGTATCGTGATCCTGATACCAAAAAACCCGTTGAATACCTCGTCAAGCTTCCTCAAGCCAATGGGCGCACATTCTTCTTGGTGGATCCCATGCTCGCAACGGGTAACTCAGCTGTTGCGGCTGTCGATATTCTGATTCGCCATGGGGCTCAGCCTTCAAAAATTAAGTTTATGGCTTTGGTCACGACTCCAGAAGGAATACGTGTCTTCAACGAAAAATACTGTCACATTCCGATTTATGCAGCAGCTTTAGATGAAAAGCTGGACGATCATGCTTATATCATTCCCGGCCTAGGGGATGCAGGTGATCGACTTTTTGGAACTCTTTAGAGGGTTTTACGTTTTGACTAGAATTTTTAAGTAAAATAAGCTTAAAATGATTTCTATGAATTTTAAATCACGTCATTTCCAGAGAATCAGTCAAAAAGCCATTGCACCCTTCTTGGCCCTCTCTTTGATAGGGTACTTTATTTATCACTCCATTCAAGGGGATAGAGGCATTCTCGCGTGGGTTCAACTTCAAGAACGCCTTGCAAATTCACTTTGTCAGCTAAGTCATACGGTTGCGGAAAGAAAAGCTTTAGAGGAAATTGTCCAAGAGCTCCGTCCCGAGAGTATTAATCGTGACCTTCTTGATCAACAGGTTCGCCTTCAGTTAGGCTACGCTCACCCTGATGAAATTGTAATTTTACAGATTGAGAAGGAACCGAAGCCTAAAAATGATGAGCCTAAGTAACCCCCCTCTATTCACCAGGAAGAGCGAATTCTCAATTTAAACATGTTTTTTGACACGCAAGGCTTTCATATTTTTTGATATCGAGAGACGCGTCGAGAAGCCTAGCTTTATCTTCTTCGTCCGCGTTCTCTATAAATCTGAGAAACTCGTCGTGATTGCTTTCTACAGAAAGGAGGCACTCTTGTTTAGTATTATATAGGGGACATTCAGGAGCCTTTGCAAGAGTTTGCGTGGGCACAAGTAAGATGAGCATAAGATATTTCCTCATGAGAGCCTTCTTTTTTGATTGTTTTTCCTCTGAAAATATATTATCAATAGAATCTTAATAACTCGTTAAGTGGAAAAAATTTTTGTCTTTACCCCGATGTTAAATCGATTAATTTGAGCAGTGTTTAAATTTTTATGGTGTTGGTAACGAAATTTTAACGACACTCCTGTTATTAATGAGACTCATAGAAAAATTGAATTAGATACTCTGTGTAATGAATTCAACTTTAATAACAAAAAAAGGGGGATGTTCCCATGTCCACAATAGAAAAGCAGAATAATCTGCAAGATATTTTTTTAAATCAATTAAGAAAAACAAAAGCGCCTGTAACACTTTTTTTAGTGAATGGGGTAAAACTACAGGGTATCGTTACCTGGTTTGATAATTTTTCCGTATTATTACGTCGAGATAATCATTCACAGCTTGTCTATAAACATGCTATATCAACGGTTATGCCCATTAACCCCATTCAACTTTTTGAAGAAGAAGAGGGAACAACCGAAGAAGAAAAGGCGTAATTATTGGTGATTGACCATGGTACGATGGCTTCGGGACAAAAATCATCCGAAGCCGTTTTTATCCTATGCCCTTATATTGTTAAGGGAAGCCATCGGATTATGGATCCTAAAACCCGCTTAGAAGAAGCTACGGGGCTCGCGACAGCGATTCGGCTGAAGGTAAAGGGAGCAGAATTTTTTAAGCAACATATTATTCGTTCAGCGACCTACCTTAGCAAAGGTCATGTTGAAGCTTTTGAGGGTATAATTAAAGCTCTTGACGTTGACCTTGTTTTTATTGATGCGCCCATTTCTCCCATTCAACAACGGAATTTAGAAAAAGCTTGGAATTGCAAAGTTATTGATCGAACAGGCTTGATCCTAGAAATTTTTGGGGCGCGAGCTCGTACAGCTGAGGGCCGCCTTCAAGTTGAGCTTGCAGCCTTAAGCTACCAAAGAACACGCCTCGTGCGCTCTTGGACCCATCTTGAGAGGCAACGGGGAGGATTTGGCTTTACGGGAGGACCAGGTGAAACACAGTTGGAGATGGATCGACGCCTGATTGATGAGCGCATGGCTCGGATTAAAAAAGAATTAGAAGAGGTCAAGCGAACCCGGTCCCTTCACCGCAAGGCAAGAAAGCGCGTTCCTTATGCCATTATTGCGCTGGTGGGATATACCAATGCAGGGAAATCGACTCTTTTTAATCGATTAACCCATGCGGACGTAGCCGCTGAAAATCTCCTTTTTGCGACCCTCGATCCGACAATGCGTCGTGTTCGTCTCCCTTCAGGACGAGAGATTATTCTTTCAGATACGGTGGGTTTTATTGCCGATCTGCCCACTTTTCTCGTAGCCGCTTTTCGAGCCACCCTTGAAGAAGTTATGGAAGCTGATCTTATCTTACATGTAAGGGATAGTGCTCATGCGGCAACTCATCTTCAACACCAAGATGTGCTTAAGATTTTAAAAGACTTAGGCGTTGAACAGAGCTATGAGGAACATGGCATTGAAGTCTTAAATAAATCTGATATTTTAGACCCTGAAGAAGCCGAGGGTCTTAAAACAAAATCCCTCCGGTCCCAGAACCCGGTTCACTGTGTCATTTCGGCTCTAAGCGGACTCGGGACCCAAACTCTTTTAGAAAAAATTGATCAAATTTTAGCTCGTAAAGAAAAAATATATACTTTTGAGATACTTCTCACAGAAGGAAAAAAAATAGCCTGGCTTTATTCCCATGGAGAGGTCTTGGAACGAAAAGACGATGACGTAATAGCCTCTATAACCGTCAAAATTTCTCTCGAAAACCACGAACGATTTAATCAAATATTTGCGCAGTAAAAATTGCCATAATAAATTTGCCTAAATTCCAAAAACATGATATTATTTATATTGATAACTTATGGAGAATATTATGAGATATACTATAATTATTATATTGAGTCTTTCTTTTCCTGCACTGGCTCTGGAATCAAACGTATCTAACGATACAAACCATTCGTCAAGATCATTACAGAAAAAAATACAGATGGAAGCAGGACAAAACATATGTAATCCCCACAAAGAATTACACATGGTTCCGTTTAATTAACCTCTTAAGGATTATTTAGAATATGTCTATCGTTGATGAAGAAAGACTTCTTTCAACTGAAGAGCAAAAGGCTTACCAACTGCTATTAGAATTGCATGGGTATGAGCCCTACCAATTCCTTGTAGAAGTTACGGAAGATCAGCGACCAATTGATATGAATGATATCAATTACGTTATTATTCTTAAGATTAAAGTAACCCATTTAGGAACTGATCGCTCCAAGACCTATATTAGCAAATTAGGCTCTAGAACGTGGGTTTATGAATTTGAGGATGATTTACTTCATGAGAATTATACTGACCGGTGAAGTTAGAACAATTATCTTTTTTATTCAATAAATTTAGTTTCAGTATATAAAGTACGTGCTAAGTTATCCATTAACATTCCTATAGCAATACATTTATTATATTTATTAACGTCAGCTCCATCTCCTACTGACTCAAAACTAAATCCCTTATTAGAATAGCCCAATTTCTTAAACATTAATTCTGTTACTTTCTTTTGGTAATAAACGAAAGGATTTCCAGAAATCACCAAAAATCTTGATTTTTTAGGGAGATTATTTTTTTCAAGAAATTCCCTTACAGTATCTTCAGTTTGTGCACGAGGGGCATCAGGCTTTTTTGCGGCTCTCACAAAGATAGGGGTTTTTTCTCTCAATGGGGAAGGAAGATCTAATTGTTCCCATGCCAGTTCACCCAAGTCACATTCATTCGCGGGGAGTTTTTCAGGTTTTTGCCAAACTGCTCTTTCCTTAAATGGTGCAGGATTAAGAAGAACAGCTTTCGTTTCATAATCAAAAAGATCCCTATCTCCCATTAAAAAGACGATTTTACTTTCTGGCAGTAAGGCTATTTTTTCTGTCTCTACAAGTGAGGCAAGAAACATGATGCGTTCGCGCAGACTCGAAATCGTAGACCCCTGGATAAGGATGTAATTTGGTTTTGAGTAAAGGGGGTAAACAGCTTCGATGTCTCCTATCTTTCGGAAATCATCAATAATTTCATTCTGATCTTGCAAAGATAAGGGAGAGCAAAGTGCTTTGTAATGCTCTATGGCTTTTTTTGATAGTCTTTCAGTTTTCGCAGGACGGAGGAAATCTTTTTGCGCGATCTTATTCAGTTCAGCAAGAGAAGGCGTTGGCCCTAAGTCAGGCGTAAACTTCTCGAAAATTCGAGTCACTTCTGGGAGGGGAGTGCCGTTTTTGTTCAAAACTGCCCCCCATACATCAAAAGAGGAGAAAACAACAGGAATGAGAAGAATGAAGGTTCGCAGCATGATGTTTAATCCTTTTTATAAATCATAAATATTAATTGATTAACATTTAAATGCATGAGGAGCAACTTGTTAACGGGGTTGTATTTGCGTATCAAAACGATTTGCCCTAATCTGCGTATGGCTCAGAAAACTTCTCTACTGCACTTCAATGTTTGCGGATTCAGACAATCCTTGAGCATCCAAAAGACAGATCTCATAAAAACCCGGTTTTTCGGGTTTCCAAGGGGTCTTAAGGCTCCAAACATGAGTAGCAAAAGGCTTCCCATCTACCAACCATGTATAGGGACGTTTCCCCCCCATAGCGCTGAATATAATAGGGTGTGGTTCACCTTCGCTGAAGCTTTCAATAACCGTGGCATCAACGGGAAAAAGCATTTTTGGGAACTGTTTGTGTAGTTTCTTATTCTTAGTCAGTGAGGTTTCTTGGCTATCAACTACCTTAAGCTTTTCGCTTTGATCCGTGTGGATGCTCAATTTTTTTTCGGTTGGTAAAAACCTAAAAACTTGTTCTAATACAGGCACTGCTAAAGTGCGTCCCGTTCCAACGCCGAATGGTGTCCCATCGGGATGTCCAATCCAAACACCAGCCACATACTCTGCATTATATCCCACAGCCCACGCATCGCGATGTCCATAGGACGTGCCTGTTTTTACAGCAATATCTGTCATCTTTTGACCCAATTCGTTGTTGAGAGTCTGGGATAAAATTTCCGTTATTTGGCCTGCACTTTTTGAGGAAATCAACTGATAGGGCTGATGAAGAGACTTGTCTATACTAAATCTTAAAGGAACAATGTGGCCATTTTGGGGGAGGCTTGCGTAAAGGGTAACGAGCTGTTCCAAGGTCATCCCAACGCCTCCAAGAGCAAGCGATAAACCTGGTGCCGCGTGGGGATCAGAAAACTTTGGCGTTATCCCCGCCTCTTCCAAAACGCCTAAAAACCGTTGGGGACCTATTTCATTAAGCAGCTCAACGACAGGTATATTGAGAGACCAAACCAAGGCGTCCCTGACGGTCACCATGCCACAGAAAGTTTTATCAAAGTTATCGGGCAAATAGCTCCCAAACCTGCGGCGATCATCTAACATATAGCTGGTGGGTTTAAGCAAACCATAATCAAACCCTAGAGCATAGATAAAAGGTTTAAGGGTTGACCCTGGTGAACGAAAGGCACGAATAAAGTCGACTTGTCCTTGCCTAGAATTGTCGAAAAAATTTGTCGAACCCACATAGGCTATCACTTGACGGGAAGGATGATGAGCAACAAGCATCGCAACGTTAACATTTGGAGGGAGCAATTTTACAGCTTCAAAGGCAATAGATTCCATCCGTTTTTGAAGAAGGGGGCGAAGTGAACAGTAAGAAACGATTGGGGTTTGCGGTAAGGAGCATAAGCGACGCGCAACATGCGGCATCTCTCGAGGAAAGGAAAACCGGGAATCCGGCAAGGGGTCCTGTAATGCGGCCCGATAGGTGGCGTCATCAATAATCCCCTCTTTAAAGGCCTGGGTTAAAACACGGTTACGTATGTTTTGAGTCCTTGGCAAGAATCCTGAACGTTTCCAAAGGCTTGGTGTTTGAGGCAAAGCCACCAGAAGGGCCGCCTCAGAAGGGAGGAGATGGCTTCCTGATTTACCAAAATAGGCCAGGGCTGCTGACCGCGTCCCCTCAAGATTACTCCCATACGGAGCAAGCGTCAGATAGATCTCGAGAATCTCTTTTTTCGAGTGTCTCCATTCCAGTTGAAGAGCTTGAACAATTTGTAAAATTTTTGCCTTGAGTGTTCGAGGTCGAGGCTCTAACAAGCGTGCAACTTGCATTGTTAAAGTCGACCCCCCTGAAACAACCTTTCCTTGAGAAAGCCCTTGATATGCAGCCCGCAGAAAAGACAGAGGATTCACCCCATAATGATACCAGAAATAATGATCTTCTCGATGGATCAACAGAGCGATGTAGAGAGGATCTATATCCTCAAATTTAGCTTGAAGACGCCATTTTTCATCCTTGGTTTGAAAAACGTGCACCAACTGTTCCGTTTCCGTACGCAGTTCTCTCGATACGTCTTGAAAACGAGTCAGATTAGGGGGAAAAAAATAATCCAAGCTTATGAGAATCGCTACAATAGCAATAATCAAGGCTGCTGCGAGGACCATTCTACGCAGTCGTATCATGGCGAGCCCCCGCAGAGGGTGAAGCAATCTAAGGCTACAAATTGGATTGCTCCACCCCGCTCGCAATGATGGCTGTGGAGTTGTTTTTTACATGCATTCAATTGCTCTATGAATTTCATGGAGTGATCGTCAACGTCCCTTCTGCCGTTCGTGCAGAAAATTCTGGTCGATACATGCTTTCCACTACGGCTCCAGGATATTTATAGATACCAGGGTTGAGGGCTCTGACAAAATAAGTCATCACAAACTTACCGGGCTGCGTCATTCTAAAGGACGCCATATAGCGATCATCACGTTTTTCAACACGAGAGAGCACGGTAAGATTTTCCAACCACGTAAAGGTATTCTTTAGGTAAGATTCATCAAATTTGACCGTTTCAATCTCAAGTCCGGAGGGCAATAAGTCTAAGACCATGACTTCTTGGGTATTTTCTTCGAGGAGTTCTCCGCGGATAACAACGACCAATAAATCCCCAGATTTAACTTGATTTCCTTTAAGAGGCTGACCATTTAAGGTAAAGAGCTGCTGGCTTAGGGTGAAACCTTTGTTTGGAATCTTTGAGGGCTCCTTAGGCTCCCCAATCGTCGTAAGGGTATACATCAAAGGTGTTTGTCCTTCATTTGTCACCGTAACTTTTGAGGTCAGCATGTCAGAGGTAAAGTTGCGATAAAAAGACTTTTCACCTTCGTATTTTTCATCATTAATAAGCAGTTTATATGGTTTCTCGTGAATGGATAAAGCTTGCGCTGCCCGAATCAGCCATCCTTTTTCAAAGGTACTTAAATGATCTGCTTTAGTTGTTTGATCTGCAAGCTGGAGAGTAAGATCCATAAGCTTGGGATGATTTTGGACAGTTTCAGCCATGACCGTGACCAGTGCAGCAGTGTCCGTGATCCATGATTGGAAGAAGTTCCGTTCTTTTTGAGGGCCATTCTGAACAGAGATGGCTTTATCAAACCATACGCCAGCCGATTGTTCATCCCCGTATAAGGCAAAAGCAGCTGCAACGAACGCAAGGTCATCACGATTTTTGAGTTGTTCTTGGGAATTATCGGCAAAATACTTCAACGAGCCTAACGTGCCCTGGCCTTGCTTTGCGAGGATATAATGGGCATAGGCTTGAATGCTGATCTCTTTGGGATCCTCAGACGTTTGGCGAACCTTTTCTTTAAGCCAGTCAATTCCTCGGGTTAGAAGAACCTGAGAAACATCAAATTTCTCAGTTTGAGATTCCATTTTATCCCCTTGTAACTTCGTCAAAATATCTATCGCATAGAGTGACAACCACGGTTCAGATGGACCATTGGCAGACCAAAGAGAAAATGTCCCATCAACATGTTGGAGGGACGCAAGCTCACTGATAAGGTCCATAATTTTTGTATCATCGCGATTTTTTTGAGGCAGGTATGTCCCCGCCACGAGTCGACTCGTCAGTTGCTCCAAACAGGCGTAGGGGTATACTTTTAACTCTTTGGACAAACGAGCAGCGCCAAAAGTTGGTTGAGACCCAATGCCGAGGTCAATTTGTCCTGTCTCTGTTTTAAAATCGGTGAGTTTGGAAGCATCTAATGTGATCGTTTCATTCGATTTCAAAGTACCTGAGGATCGTTGAGTGGTCTCAAATACGGAAGACCGCACTGCAATTTCCCATTTCTTTTCAAGCTTCAACCCTTGCGGTCCTTCGATGGATAAGGTCAACTTTCCAACGCCTGGTTTTTTGGCCCGAATGTCTATGGGTAAGTGAACCATCTGGTCTTTAGCCAAATCAAGAGTTTGTGAAAATTCTTCAAGGAGGGCAACCTCGCCTTCACTTTTCAAGGTAATCTTGAAGGTTCCTTCAGCTTCAGTAAGGTTCTGAGCATCAACGATGAGCGTTGTTTGATCCTGAGGCGCTAGAAAGCGCGGCAGAGAAATATATGTCTCGAGAGGCTCTCGCACAACAACAGTCGAAGCTGCAGATCCGGTTGCTTCATCATTCCAAACAACAGCCATGACCCGCACCTGTCCAGAAAAATCGGGAAGTTTAAAGGAAACCTTTGCTGTTTGTGCACAGCCTTTCTCTTTCGTATCGGTAAAGTCGCTAAGGATTCCCGAATGCAGGCTCACCGTTTTGTAGGTCCTGGCCGCTAGCTTTTTAAGAGCGTTCTGTTGGAGACCATCTCCCCCAACCTTAAAATCACCAGGGCGTGCACCAAAGGGATTGATCAGCTGGCTATAACTGTCTCGTATGGTGTATCCCAACTTCGTTTGTTCAAAGAGATAATCAAAAGGATCCGGCGTTTTAAAATCAGTCAATTGTAAAACCGCTTCATCCACAATCGCAATGGTCACATGGGGATTCTTCTGAGCAGTACTCAGACAAACTCTCGTCTCAAAATCCTTTTCAGGTTGAATAACTGCCGGTGTTTTAAGAGATACGTCTATCTTTGGCATGCCCTCTTTGGTATCTACCCAGATGAGGCCAATGGCCCGACCCGATATCTTTTCTGATTTAATATCTCCAGGCCTGTAAACGATGGCCATCAGATAGGTTCCGGATTTTTGTAAGATCTCTTTATTAAGAGAGATGTCAACATGGTTACCTTTTTGAGAGGCCTTGCCATGTAGGACGTGATGAAAATGGTTTTCATCCATTGCGACAATGACCAGCTCTCCATCAAAGGGAGATGTGAGTGATAATTTAGCCGTATTCCCTGGCTTATAAGAGGCTTTATCAAGGGACATCTCGATCATATCAGGACGATCAGGAAGTTCAGACGTTCCCTCCCATCCAGCATGGAAACGGAAACTAGAGGCGACCCCCGTTTTCTCGTCCATAATTTCGATACGATAAAACCCAAACTGCACAGGGACCTTAAAGAGAGTCGGCGCATTTTCTGTAAGATCCACAGACCCCGTTGCCACAACTCTGTCTTCAATCGAGGTCTCATAATTCCAAGACGTTCCGGCCCTAAACCAGGTGAACCCATGGCTTTCTTCATAGAGCGTATACTTTAAATCTGAGGCTTTTTTGAGTTTTCCCTTTTCATCCACAGCTATAATGATGAATGTGGCATCCCCATTGGTAGGGCTTGTGTCCTCCTTGAATTGAGGAAGAATACCTATTGCATAAGGTTGGTGCCAGAAAAGGGCTTTTTCTGTAACGGAAACTCCGCGGCCCCCTGTTTCAAAAACTGTCGCCGTTGATGTTGCTGAAAGTATTTTGGTGGTATCGGGCTGAGCATTCACGACACTTTTAAGAATGGCTGCGCCTTTATCATTCGTATTAGTGGTATTTGCTTTAAATTTAAGAGGCGCCCACGTTTCTTCTGCAAGACCGAAGTGATAGTCCTTCCATTTTTCAAAAGGTTGATTTTCTTCAACAAGCTCGACCAATCCCTCCACTTTTAAGTCTGACGCCTGGGGTCCATAAAAGTAACGAGCCGTTACATCTGTTTCCAAGGTTTCGAGTGGATGCAGAACCTTTTGTTTGAGCATGGCCTTAACATCGATGCGCGGTGGAACAAAGTCGGCTAAACGAAAAGTTGTATGCCCCACGGCGGGCCCTTTTGGGTCGATGTACGCAGAAACGGACCACGTTCCTGAATAACTGCTCGCTTGCGTATCGAGGAGGAAAGTATGTGCACCTGCCCCCACATCTGGGGTGACTTGGGTAAAGATCTCAATGCCATCAGGACGAAACACACGGAACGTTAAGGGAACTTTGGTGATGGCCTTTCCCGTTTGATCGCGGAGAAGGGCCATGATGTTTATTTTTTCACCCGGTCGATAGATGCCTCGTTCTGTGTAAAGATGAGCATCAGCTTGCCCTGTGGGTGCGCGACCTTGAGCACCCCGATCGCTAAAATCGAAGCCTTCTTTTTTAAAACTTATAAAAGTGAAATCCTTGCCCTCATAAGTGGCTTGGACAAAAACAGGCTGATTACTCTCTTTTCCTGAAAGTATCTTTTCATCAAAGTGAGCATAACCATTTTTATCCGTTTTAGTCGTGCCCAGAACTCTGCCATTGCGCGCGATGATACTGAGCTCCACGCCGCCTAATTCCTTGGCCGATGCTAAGGAGCGAGATATAACATGGAAACCATCTGGACCGGAAAACGTTGAAAGGCCAATGTCACTCACTACCACCCACTGGGTGGCATTATCATTTTCATTATAGTTGTTGGTGTCTCCTATTTGGGATTGAACGACGTACACCCCCGCGTCAAGCTTTCCGCCAAGAATCTTCTCAAGGGGAAGCCCTCGAACAATGGTTTCGTCAATTTTGCCATTGCTGTCAAATGTACCTTCGGCGATCAATTCTCCATCATCGTTTTTGAGCTGTTCGATTTTCGAAGGGTATAGTTGGCTTAAAAAATCTGCCTGATTCATAACATTGGGTAGGTTTCTTAGGGGAACCTTAAATACCTTAATCTTTACGGAAGGAACATTGATGGCTTTCAGGGGCAGAAGCTGGGGGCCCTTAGCGGGAAGAATATAGCCCCGTTCCCGAAAAACAATCGAGGGCTTACGGTGCTTGATAAGCAGATCGATGGTTTGATCTTCGGCTAATTTGTAGTTTCTGTCAGCTGCAATCCCTTTCTTCAACGTGACCTTATAAGCGGATCCAAACGCAAGTCCAGAAATACACAAACGATTGTTTTTGGCGACAACGCTAAAATCCTTCACTTGAGGTTGAAGGGCGATGTAATCTTCGTACCGGAAATTTTTCAGTTTGAGTAATGGTTTTGTGAACAAAAAACAGGCTGATCCTACATCTGATTTTTCTGGAATATCAACATCATAAATGTCAAAAACCTTAGGATAATCTGTGGTTAAAGCTTTAAATCTCTCATCAATTTTCTGTTGACCAAGTTTGGCGACCTGGGTTTTGTAGGTTTCGTAAAAAGAGGAATCAAGGCGGGAAAGAAGCTGCAGAACCACGGCCTTATCGAGAGGGTCGGTTGCAACTTTATAGGCGTTAAGGGCCGCCCACATAGCTTTATTGGCCAGCGCGGGATCTGTCGCAACTTCTTTTTTACTGCCGCAATCTGCAAGGAAAATCCAGGCTGTTAAGTCTTTTGGACTGTCTTTCAGAACTTTCTCTAAATCATATATAGCCGAAAAATACTCACCCGAATAATATCCGCGACTCGCATCCATTTGATGTTTCAGAGCTTCAAATTTTGAAGCAGCGGCTTGCTGATTGCCTTGAATCTGCTTGAGATATTGCGCAGCATTCTTTTCAAGTTCAGCCTTAAAGGGGTTTGAAGGGGTTTGAGGGACCCTATCTTGAACGTTATTTTGAGCATTTACGTGTATGTTAATCACAAAAAAACTGCTTAAGAGAATTAAAAGAGTAAAATATTTTTGCATGGTCGTGCCCTTTTCTCTACTGGAGAATTTAAGAATCTAAATCTAAGGTTAAATTTGCAATTGTAAGATAATTATCTCTCACATCAAAATCAAAGAACATATCTTTATTGCGATGAGGAGCAAAATAATAATGCCAAAATTCCTCTGCTAGTGGCTTAAATTCATGATCAATCATGACGTCATAAAGTAATTTGCGATTTTCTTTTTGTTCTTTTGTCAATTCATCAAAAGAATGCCCGGAACGTTCATCAAAGGCCAAATAACCTACATTTCCTACATCAAGAGCTTCGGGGTCCCATAATCCTAAAAAATTCTTATTTTTGTCTTTGAGGTGGACACACTTATCCAGATGGATAAGTGTCACATCTACAGCTGTTCCTAAGGTGTGGGAAGAGGTTTGACTTAAATAAGATAAGGCGTGGAAATCCTTTTTTTCAGCACGAGGATAGTGCAATTCTTTTGCAAGAGGTGTATCAGGCAATTGCGTCCATTCGGTAAAGAAATTAACAGCTTGCTGAGGTCTGTAGGCATCATAAATCCTTAAAGATAACCCTTGTGGTGTCAGTTTTTTTTGAATCGTTGCTAATCTTTTTGCCATTTCAAACTCTATAATGCATCTATTTCCATGGTAGCCAGGTATCTGAAATTTTTTATTTTCATTATCTGTAAAAATGGAATAAAAATGATTTTCTTTATATTTAAACCAATTTGTTGCCATTATGGGTACAAAGGAAATCGTTGGATCAATAAGATCAAGATAAGTAAATTCCATTTTTCATCCTCCTATTTGTTAAGTCATCGATATTTGAAGGACCTTTGCTCCCCAATAAATGAGTGACCCTCCCAGAATGAGGCTTACAATGTAACGATACTTAGCCATTTTTTCTTGAATTGTTGTGGTGGAGAAGAAGAGGGCCATACATAAATAAAAAGTAAAGGAAATGACAGCCAAAACCAAAAGGTATGAAAGTTGCAAAAGAAGTGGCATTTCTACTGTAATTGCTGTTGCGAAAAGAGCTATAAAACGCACAGAGCTCATCGGATTTGCCATGCTCATAAAATAACCAGCAAGAAATGGTTTGCCTTTTGTTTTTTTTGCATCTTTATTTTCAGATACGTCGGAACGCGTCTTAAATTCACCATAAGCACGCCATAAAGAGTGTCCTCCCAGAAAGATGAGGAATCCCCCCCCAGCCACTTTAAAAGCTTTAAAAAGCTCAGGAGAATGCATCAGTAACAAAGCAAGTCCTAAAACAGAGAGTGTTTTAATAGAAAAACTGCCAAGGGTTGCCCCTGCAACTGTACGGATCCCCTGAATCCGGCTGTAAATACTATTACGAATCACCAGAGCTGTACACGGACCCGGGGCTAAAAGACCCATTATATGCTGAGTTACGAGAAAGATAAGACCAGACAAATAAGCTTCATAAATCATAAGTTGTCTCCTAAGTGAGGGGGGATAAGGTCATATCGTGTAAGGTCGTCTAAGGCTTGTTCTTTGGAGACCCACTCATATTGTCCATCACGAACAAATATAATTCCAGGAAGTGTATGTTTATTATAATTATTTGCCAGAGAATGATTGTACGCACCAGTCGAAAATACCACGAGTGTATCGTCTGCTGAGCACAGGGGGAGATCAATACTATCTATTAAGACATCTCCTGTCTCACAGCATTTACCAACTATTTTATAGGAATAAGTTTTTTCATCACCCTTCATTTTATTTGCAATGACGGCCGTATGTTTAGCTTGATACAAAGAAGGCCTGAGATTGTCCGACATGCCGCCATTAATGGCAGCATAAAGGAGTCCTTTAGGGCCTTTTTTAATGGACCCGATTTTATAGAGGGTACAACCTGTTTGCCCAACAATAGAACGACCTGGTTCTAGCATTAAGTTTGGTAGTCCTATATTTTTCTTTTTACACTCAGCTATTATTTTTTCGCATATGATTTTCAAAAAAGAGTTAATATTGAGAGACTCTTCTTTTTCGTGATGAGAAATACCTAACCCGCCTCCTATATTAAGTTCCTCGACTTTTATATGATTTTTCTGTAAAAAAACTATGTAATCAACAATAGATTCTATGGCTTTTCCATAGTTATCGGTGTTATGTATATTCGAGCCTATATGAAAATGAATGCCTTTAAAATCAATATAATGGCTTGCACAAGCCTCTCTTAAGTATTCTGGTATGTTGTTGAGGTCTTCATAAAAGCCAAACTTTGATTCTTTTGAAGCCGTCTCCATGGATTTGTGTGTTTCTACATGGATATTTGGATTAATTCTCAGGAGGATATTACATTTTTGTTTGAGCTCTGAACATATTTTCTCGAGAAGAATAAGTTCAGCCACATTGTCAACTATAATTCGTTTTATATTTGAATTTACAGCTAATTTTAATTCTTTTTCTGATTTATTATTCCCATGCATCATGATATGTTCTCCAGGAATTTTTGCTTTTTGAGCGATAAAAAGCTCTCCTTCAGAACAAACGTCTATCCCAATCCCTTCTTGACGAAGTAAAGAACCCATGGCTAGATTTAAAAAGGCTTTAGAGGCATAAAAAATAGCGCTAGGCTTTGGATAATAAAGGTCTAAAGAGTTCCGATATGACCGTATATTTTCTCGTATGGCCAATTCATTGAAGATATAAAGGGGCCTATCGCTTAACTTTGCAACGTCCACTAAATCAATGTTATTCAGCATCAAATGATTGTTGGTGCCGACTGAAAAGCCGTTAATTTCTTGCCAAAAGCTATTTTTTATCTTCATCGTTATTCACGCTTTCATCCTCCCTAGGGATTTTAGGCTTTTAAAAGCTATTTGCTCGTCTCCCCACTATTGTCTAAAGCCCCGGAGGGGGGCCAAACGACCTCTTAACAGGGTAATTCCCAATTCTCCTCCTACTGAATAGTTAAAAAGACTACAAGGCTAAGGTATACAAATGCCTTAGTGCACCATACTTTACTGTGTCACCTCTGGAGTCGTAAGTAAAACCATTATTTTCTAACACTCCACAGGATCCCCCATTATCTGGGCGCGCAGTTCCTATTAATGTATCAATGGCATGAGATTCCACAGTAAATCCTTTTTGGCGTAAATTCTTAGCTAGTTCCACGATATTTTCCACAGCCTCTGTACCATATCTGCGCCCCCAGAAGGCGGGAAGGAAGACGTAAGAAATTTCTGCATCTGTTTTTACGTGTGGTCTATCGTCTCCCGGTTCCAGCAATATGTGTCCAATAAAGATTTTTTTGTTTTCTGCGAATTCTTTTTTAAGATCAGCCGCTTGAGAAGTTTCTAAAAGATTTTCCTTCTCAGTTAAAAACTGAAGTGCTGCCTTCTCGTTCAAAAAGGTTAAATAAGAGCTATAGGGGTTTCCATTCAGCCAGCAAGTAAAATATCTTTTATGGCGGCCTATCACTTCCTGTGGTTCTCTAGGAACGCCTTCCATGTATTTTTCCATTGCTTTGGGCGTGCAAAAAATTTGATAATAGTAATTTAAGTCTTCTGTTCCTTCAATATTTCGCATAAAAAGATTTTTAGATTCGAGCGTTACGGACAAAGGTTTCCCTAACTCGTGCTTGGATATTTTTAGGGAAACTTTACCAGCAGTTTTTGGTCCCGAATCGTCCTGCATTGCAAAGGCATTGTGGAAGGTTAGTATAAAACTGAGGAATGCTAATCTTAAAAATTTAATTAAATTCATAAGTTCACCCATTTTTAACTTTCTGTATGTAAATTGTAAAACACTAAACTTATTACGGGGTCAAGTGGAAAAACCAACTTTAAAGGAACCTCTGGGTCAGCCCCTTCGAATCTTATGTTTTCGCGACAGAGCCTAATGGAGGTCCATAAGCGCCGTTCTTTATAAATATCTTTATCATAGTATCTTGATTTTGCTCTATTTTTTCGAGGGAAAATAACGGCTCTACATCCCTGCGTTTCAATTGTATTTATAAATTTATCATTATCATATGCTTTATCTGCCAAAATGTCTGCGCCTTCAATTCCTTCTACTAAAGAAGGAGCCGTCTTAATATCATGCTGCTGACTAGCTGAAAGTATAAATTTTAAAGGATTTCCTAAAGCATCAGCCCTTTCGTTGATTTTACTCGTAAATCCTCCCACGCAACGCCCTAAAGCTTGCGCTTTTTGGCTGTCTTTCTCATATCCTGTAGCACAAGCGTGGGCTCTAACAATGGTTGCATCCATCATTACAACTTTCAAGTCGGGATCAATTTTTACGTTTTCCAACAAACGTTCCCAGGGGCCTCTTTGTGCCCATCGACAAAAACGACGATGTAAAGCTCGCCAATCGCCCTAATAGGCTGGAACAAAACGCCACTGACCTCCTGTTCGGGCAACATACCAAACGGCTTCATAAAAAACCTCAGTTTCTCCTCGTTTTTTATATGTAATCCTTTTTCATGTTGTAAATTTTGATAGATGACTTTCCGGTCGCTTTCTTTTATAGGATATCGCATCTCGGTAGTTCTTTCCTGTTTCCAAAGAAGAAACTATCTCTTGTTTTTAAAATTTTAAATTTTGTTCACGGAGGCTAATCTCAGCGCTTGGAGAGACTTTATCGATCTAACGAGATTCCAGAGAGTATGAGAAAGAAAGATGTAAACGGAACTATTGAACTCGTTGTAAAACAAATTAATTTCCGCTTAAATATTCATATACAGCGTTTGAGAATCCTTTGCACAAAATTTCAAACATATGGTAATGGTTTTTTCTCTTGTTGGGTGAACCAGAATGTGCTTTTATACTTTCCTAGTAAGAGCGTATATTCTCGTCGACATTTTGAAATCCTTACGTGCAATAAACTAACTTTAACTCATGGTTTGTTTTATCTTTTTTAAAAACTTACCGTAGCTAAGAATAATTTAATCTTTTTTATTTGTGTGTATTATAAAATTTATTAACGGAGTGTAGGGCAGTGAAGCCAAAGTTTAATTTTTCAGTAGATCACTCAAAATTTGAGGATTGTTCTATAGAAGAGTGTGACGTAAAGTATGGCCTTCCTCGAGAAGTAAAATTTTGTAGCACGTGTGTCATTTCCAACCAACGCCCCACTTCTACAATAGAATTTAAAAACAACGCAGCTGAAAAAAAAATAACCATTAACTTTGATAAAGACGGTGTTTGTGATGCTTGTCGGGTTAGCGAAAGAAAAAAAAACACAGACTGGGTTGAAAGAGAGAAGAACTTAAAAGAACTTTGCAATCGTTTTCGGGGCGGTGGATCAAAGTATGACTGTTTAGTCCCTGGTTCAGGTGGCAAAGATAGCTCTATACCTGCAACTCAGTTTCCTAAAGCTAGCAAACTTTTTGAAGAACCTATAGTTGATAGAGACTATTTTAGGAGATTAAGTGATAAATGTAGATCTCCCCACCTTTGGAAATATGAGGGTGGTCTTTGGCAGCTTAGAAAATCGATATTTTGATTAAGGGTAACCAGATGAGCAGTTGTAGACTTATTCCAAGACTAGATATTAAGGGACCGAATCTCATAAAAGGGATTCACTTAGAGGGGCTCCGTATTATTGGAGACCCTAACCATTATGCAAAGCGCTACTATGAGGCAGGCGCTGATGAACTTATATACATAGACACGGTAGCAAGCCTATATGGACGTAATAATCTCACAGATATTGTTAATCGAGCAGTGCAAGATATTTTTATCCCTATTACGGTTGGTGGAGGCATTCGATCCATAGAAGATGCAACAAAAATTCTTCGTTCTGGTGCTGATAAAATTGCGGTTAACACAGCGGCTGTGCGCACTCCTCAGCTGCTTGCCGAACTTGCAAATAAGTTTGGATCCCAGTGTATCGTTTTATCTGTAGAAGCAAAAAAAGTGACTATAAATTCTTGGGAAGTGTACGTAGATAATGGACGTGAACATACGGGCATTGATGTTGTTTCCTGGGTTCAACAAGCAGTAAAATTGGGAGTTGGAGAAGTTCTGTTGACATCTATCGACCAAGAAGGAACAAGGCAAGGATTTGATAATGAACTAATCCATCATGTATCTGAAAAAGTACAGATCCCCATTATTGCAAGTGGAGGTATGGGGGTAGTTGAACATGCTATTTGTCCCATCAAAGCAGGCGCCTCTGCCGTCGCTTTTGCTGATATTTTACATTATGAAAGAGTTACAATTGATCAAATTCGTCAGTTTTTGAAGAAAGAAGGGGTTAGGGTAAGATCATGGCTACAAAAGTAGGCGTAGTTGATTATGGTGCTGGTAATCTTTTAAACGTTGTAAATGCCTTAAAATATTGTGGTGCGCACGTTTATATTATAACAAACCCTGAACAAGTTATACATGCTGATAAGATAATATTGCCAGGTGTAGGTGCTTTTCAGGATGGTATGAACGTACTTAGAGAGAAAAATCTTATAGAACCTATTATAGATTATATTGCTACTGAGCGCCCTTATTTAGGGATTTGTCTTGGCATGCAATTTCTTTTTGAAGCTAGCCATGAATTTGGTGTAACTGCTGGACTTGATGTTATAAAAGGTGAAGTTATTGCTATACCATCGACAACAAGTACGGGTACCATTCGTCGCGTACCACATGTAGGATGGGCTTCTATAGAGTCGGCTAACGATAAAGAAAATAATAACTGTAGAATCTTAAACGGTATAACGGGAGAAGATAGCTTTTACTTCGTTCATTCATTTATGTGTGTTCCAAAAAATTCATCCGTTATTTCTTCTATTACTGAGTATATGGGGCTGCCTATAGTAGCATCAATTTCATACAAAAATGTTTATGGGACCCAGTTCCATCCAGAAAAAAGTGGGGAAAGTGGCTTAAAAGTTTTAAAAAACTTTTTGCAATTATGAAATAAAGTGCTTATGCTTATGGTTTGTATCTTGAGAAAGATATTCTATTAATTTTTTAATTTTATACAACGCAGAGAGGATAGTATTCTATGAGTATAGACAAGCAAATGAATTTTTCTAACAAAGAGATAAAATTTTGCAAACAATGTGTTATTTCAAATCAAAGACCTCGTATTGTCTTTGATGAAGAAGGTGTATGCAGTGCTTGTCGGTATGCAGAAGAGAAAAGAAATATTATTGATTGGACAAAGAGAAACGAAAGCCTCGCAGCTCTTTGTGATAAATTTAGAAGAAATGATGGAAGGTATGACATTCTTGTTCCCTGTAGCGGTGGGAAAGATGCATCTTATGTTGCTCATGTTCTAAAGGATAAGTATGGAATGCACCCCCTTACCGTTACATGGGCGCCCTTTGAACAAACCGACATTGGTAGAAAAAACCTTGATTCCTTTATTGGGTCTGGATTTACTAATTTACTATGTACGCCAAATAAACACTTGCATCGAAAACTAGCTAGAACGGCTTTTGAAGCGGTTGGAGATGCTTTTCAGCCATTTGTATATGGGCAAATGTCCTATGTCTTTCACTTAGCATTAGGATTAGATATAAAACTCGTTTTCTTTGGAGAAAATGGTGAAGCAGAATATAGCGGCGCCACAAAAACAAAAGAATGGAGTGGTATGCCGTGGGATTATTGGGCAGAACAATATTTTAAAGGTGTTACTATTCATGATATGATCAAATATGGTTTAACAAAGGGTTTTGTAAAGGAAGAAGATTTTAATGCTTCGGATTTAACGTTTTATGCTCCTCCAAATATAGAGCTCCTTAAGAAAAAAGGAATAGAATTTCATTGGTTGGGCTATTATCATCAGTGGACTCCCCAAGAAAATTATTTTTATGCACACGAACATACAGGATTTGAGGCTAATCCAGACGGACGGTCTGAAGGAACGTACTCTAAATATGCTAGCCTCGATGATAAATTAGACGGCTTCCACTATTACTTGGGGTTCATAAAATTTGGAATTGGTAGAGCCACTTCTGATGCAGCACACGAAATACGAGACGGTCACATCACAAGAGAAGAAGGCATTGCCCTTGTAAAAAGATTTGATGGTGAATTCCCCAGGAAATACTATAAGGATTTTTTGGATTACATTTCTATTGACGATGATAAATTCAATGAAGTAATTAATCGCTACCGCTCTGAACATATCTGGGAAAAAAACGAAGATCAATGGAAACTTCGCAGCGCCATTTGGTACTAGGTTCTGTGCACTTATCTAAAAATTGAGATAAAAGAGTGGTAACGTTCTGTTGAACAAACAAGGAGCGCTACCTTTATTCGTGCCCATCCTTGTGCTGCGGGGTATGAAAAAGATCAGGGCGCCCGTGAATGTTTAGGTCGGAGCAACGGGGGGGTTACCACAAAAATACACGTTGTTGTTGATGCTTTGAGGCAGGCTCTTCGGTTTTTTCTAACGCCAGGTCAGGGCCATGATATTACTCAAGCCTCAAGTCTTCTTCAGCGCTTTGCACATGCCCATATTGTTGCTGAGAAGGGATACGATTCAAATGCTCTTATTGCGCAAATTTCAGAGCAGGGTTGCCTCTCCGTTATTCCGCTACGCTCTGCCCGAAAAACACCCTGAGAATATCATGAACATTTGTATAAAGAGCGTCACCTTATGGAATGCTTTTTTATAAACGAGTTGATAACTTCTAAAATATTTTGAGTAGCATTTAAAAAATTTAATTTCTTAATTTTATTCTGATCGTTTCTCGTTAAAGCGATAGAAAGAGAGTCGTTTAATTCGGCTAGACAATTAATTCTATTAACATATCCAAAATCCTCATAAAAAATGTCAGCTGCATAAACAGAAGAATTAATACATATTAAGGGTTTTCCTGCTATTTGAGCTTGTAAACCAACTGTAGACGTTAGTGTAACAACAACATCGGAAGCATGGAGAAGTGTTAAAAGATCAAATTTATGATCGAAAAGCATCCTCTCAGAAAGGAAAACGTTCTTAAAAATTTGACTGGGGTGTGGTCTAAAAATTAAAAAGTAATCTTCTTGTTTTTCAAGCAGAATTATTAATTTTTCCAACACTTTTTCTGGCAATAATACATCCCCCTTGCGGCCATTATAGAGATGAACTTCACTTTCAGGGTTAGACGCATAAACAATAACTTTTTTATCTTCAGGAATTCCATTTTCTTTCTTAAATTGATTGATTTTTTCTTTTGAAAGTGGAGAATAGAAAATATCGAATGCAGGATTGCCTGTTACAACAATATCTTGAGCTGGCCTCCCCATTGCTACTAAATTGTCCTTAACTGAATTTGAAAGAACACATACTTTACTGGAAAATCCAGGGTGTGAAATCCATTCACTCTCATATTTGGCGAATCCATCGACCAGGCATATAGAGGGCACTCCCAATTCAGAAGCAGCAGTAAGAGCTGCTTGCTCGGATCTGGGGGAATTTGTTGAAATCACTAAATCGATCCCACACGTTTTTATAATTTTTTTCATCAGTTGTATTGGAAAAAAACAGTGCCGTCCTCTTTTTGCATACATATTGCCTGCTTCTTCTACCCCATAGGTTTCTTCAAGTTCAACCATATTCCAGCCAAGATAGTGTATGCTCTCTTCTCTGTTGACCTTTTGCTCGCTTAGCTGGGAAAAAAGCTCTTCACCACGATTTAAGATATGAGGAGTTGAGGGAAAGGGTAAATTTGTATAGCTAAAAAAATCTATTTTTTCTTTTTCAAGAAAAGTTTGAGCTGTCGTAAGAGCAAACACACTAAATTCAATATCTTTTTGATTTTTCAATGCTTTTATAACAGGAGTTAATGCAGCTATATGACCGCCTCCATAAGCAACAAACAAGATTTTCATTTTGAACTTAACCCTTAATCTTTTTCCATGTTCACAACTTGTATAGGATTGTCTAAACTTTTGAGCTAATTGCAAAATAGATAATGTCGATCGACCAAATTTATTCTGGCATAACATGGCAAAAAAGATTAAAAAACAATATGAAAACTTATGATGTTTTAATTTGAATTAGCAATAAACCAAGTAAAACAAAAGCTTCTCCTATGAAAAACCTATCACAGTATGGATGCACATTCAAGTCACTATTTTACAGAAAGTTTCCTTGAAAATCTTGTAATTTGGGCGCGTAATTTATGAGAAAGTAAATGCATCAAATGAACTTCATTCATTACTGTCCCTCAATTTTCAACTCTTCGATCATGGTCACATAAAGAAAGCGGCCTTATCATTATTCAGATAAATTTTACAAGCGGTAGCACCTCCCTCCCATATATTATTATGAAATCCAAGCCTTTACTTTATGCCCGGGCTTAGCATAGTGAAAAAGAAAAGTTATCAACAATAGGGGAATAACCACAACGAACGTTAGTGTACCAAAGAGCCCCCCTAAAACGTATATGGTCAGGATGATTACATTTTTACCAAATTCTTTATACAAAGTATAATAGATAAAATAGGAAAAAGAAAGAATCACCCCAACCATTCCCCATTTGAAAACAGGATCTGGAACCATGCCGGGCAATCCATGATCTAACATAGATGTAATTGAACCGTAGTAAGCGATGTTCTTCTCAAAGCTCACATAAGAACAACAGAATAGTATTGGAAAAACCAAAACTCCGAAGCCTACGAGCTTTTCTATTTTAAAATTCATCGAGAGCATTAATATTAACAATAAACTTATTGAAAAACAAAAAAAGATTCCCGTCGAAACGCTACACAGTAAAAAAGCAAAACTTAGTCCTAAGAACTTTTGCCATAGAGGAAATTCTGTCTCTCGCCATTGGATAAAAAAGAATAACATAACACCAAAAAGAGCCAAAATACCTCTTCCGTTCGCCAACATGAGAAGCAAGAGGTATCCCGTTGTAATGAGAAGATAAAATACATTAGAAACCTCCCTCCTCCTTAACATAGAAAAGGACAAGTACACCGTCCCCGCCCAACAACTCACTACAAATACAGAATAGAAGACATCATGGTGCAGCCCAAAAACATTTTCTAAAAAAATACAGGGATAAACCAATGCGTATCTTAAGGTATAAGGATGGAGCTGCAAGGCAAGATCAAGGGGCGTTGTATTGAACTTTAAAACATCATCAATCTGCGACCAAATATGAAACATTCTCTTTTCCTCTCCTCAGCGGGTTTCTATTTTGTCGTCTCTCTAGCTTTTTTCTGAAAGCCCCTCGAATGGGATCTTCAAACATCTTTTTGATGAAGTACGCAAAAAACACACTACCCGTCACTTATTGATAGTCAGTTGAAAAGTAAGAATAAATAGTTTAAAGTTTTGGAATCATTCCTCATCAAAGAAAGGATTTCAAAATGAAAAAACTACATCTCCTTACTCATAAAG
>JACDGE010000140.1 GCA_013815465.1 Alphaproteobacteria bacterium
CCCTTGCTGAACTTCCACGACTTGTGTGCCTTTGCCTCCAATTACTTCCAAAGGATTAGCCATCACCTCATGTGATCCTTTGATAAGAGGATCGGTTACGGGATCAATCTTTACTTGTGGGCGAGCATCATTACTTTGATAGATCATTTGTGCGGCAGGATCCGAACTTGCTGCCTGTTGAGCCTGCCCCTTAAGTGCAGTGTCTTTATATTTCGCTTCCTTTGAGATGCCTTCATAAAAAGGATGAGCTCCAGCCTCTTGCTTTTTGTGAGCCATCTGATCAAAGAGGCTTTGGGCAGTTTGATCGCCTTGTTGGAGGTTTTTCCAAGAATCAGCTTTTACTGACCATGAAAGGGGCAAAGAGAAGAGAATCAGCAATAAAAAGAAGACAGAAAATGTAAAGCCAAGATAGATCATTAAGATGAGGAATTCTCTTTTCCAGTTTTTCATTTCAAAATTCCTCTCTTTAAAAGGGTTTGAGCTTCTTTCTTAAGATCCCCTTCTTTTGCAAAGGTTTCCAAAGCATAGTGAGCACTCACATGGCCTTGCAGCTTATCGTGAAGCGGAGTTTGGATACCTTCCTGAGACTCCAGCAAAAACGGTTTTGCCAGGACATAAGTAGGTACAGCCCTGATATCAAAAAGTGTATAAAGTTCAGGATCAATGAACACACCCTGTCCTGTTTTTGTGATGACCTTCTGCAAACTTTGAGCTGTTTTTGTGTAACTGCCCTCCCTAAAACCTCTTAAAACAAGGGTGGCCCCAAATTGTTTAGCGTCATGGGCAAGATTCAAAAGGGCTTTCTCGCCTAAAGAAAAGGAGACAAAGATATAGAGGCTTGCCTCGCAGAGAGCACTTTCAGGTTCTGTGTTTGCATTGGAGAGTATATTTGGAGAATTGGACGCTTTGTTTTGCAATTCAGCTACAACCTCCTGGAAGTCTTTGTTTTGGTTTAGAGCCTCAACTTTTGAACAAGATTCTTGCTGTAACAATTTAAAAAAGCTGTCGTGGGGAGCTATTTTTTGATATAAACCATCCTTACGGGCAAGTTCTAGAACCGGACTTGTCCGACATCGTCCTGAGGGGTCCTCAAGGCGCGCGTTTGCAGCATAACTAATTGAAAATATTGAAATAAATGTCAGAGCACGCAACAATTTCTTTTCCTCCAAATCAGGTATCCAAAATCCTCTCCCTTATAAGGAAACTCACGGCCCATGCCCCAGATGACTTCCGTGCGACCTAATGGATTGCACGCCATGGGCCCACGAGTTGTGGGACGAGGGTAAGTCATCTGGGTTTTGTATTGGGTCTTCTTGATGATGGGCATGGGGTATTTCGCGCAAAGAGCGTGTTTTCCACTTGTTCCCCACAGAAGAAGCTCTCGATGAAGCTTTGCCATCATGCGCTGAGTCAGCAAAAGACTCGCTTGAACGCCACCAATGTGAGCGGTGCTGTTTCCCGTAAAGGGATAGAGACTCCCCTGGCACCCTCCGCACCAAAAGAGAGCATCATTTGGAAACCCACTCGTGGGGCCTCCCGCAGATGCCGCCGCACAATCAGCAGCGCACGCGGCTTGGGCAAGTGGGTTGCCAAAGAGGACAGCCTCCGGATTCAAAATGAACGAAAGCTCATCCGCATTCCACAATGGATCGAGTTCAGTGATATAGGCCACATCAAAACTTTGCTGTTCAAGGCACAGAAAGTCCACCAGCAGCTCAAGCCAATAAATGACTGGATAAACGTACCAGTGAACTTGGTAAAAGCTACTGCGTGTGGTGCCCATTCCTTTTTGTCCATGGACCCCATAGCCAACCGTGCTTTTACTTAATTGGAGCCCTCCCAAATTGACCATACAAAAAGGCGTGCGCGTCACATCCACCAATCTAGACGGCTCCCAAAATCCCACGGGAACGCCTGGAGTGGGTATGCCATTTCTTGGACAAATGCAAGGAATTTGAGTCGGATTATGCGTGTCTTCTCGCCCGCTTCTGCTTATATTCACAGGACCAATCGAGATGGGAAAAAGACACGACCAACAGATGTCTGTGATCGGGTTGACAAAACGACCTGAACACGTTTTACTGGCTGCGGGAGTTACATTATACCCAATAAAAATAAAACTTAGGAGGGAACAGTGTATGCACAATTTTTTTATAACAACTCGCAAATATATTCTTTTCGTTTTTCTACCCATGGTGATTTGTTCTTCTAGAGCCTGCGCTTTTAAAGCGACTGCAGACTTATCTCTTCCCCTTAAATATATGGATGCGTCTTTAGCAGCAGAAACAAGAGAATTTTTGGTAAAAGGTGATAGTATTCTGTTAATAGGTTTCTTGCTTTGGATCGCATACGTTGTGTTTTTTGTGTCTAAAGATCCGTTCAAAAAATTGTAAGTTGTCATTGTGCCCCCTCTACACTCAACTCACCTGAGGGGGGCAAGACGATTTCTTCAATCTTTAAGTGCAGATTAACTT
>JACDGE010000045.1 GCA_013815465.1 Alphaproteobacteria bacterium
AAGGGCTGGGAAATATCGGTGTAGACTTCCCAGAATAACAAAATCATATTGCTGGACAAATTCCTCGGCCTCTACTGTTTCGCAAGTGATATCAATCCTCTTATCTTGAGAAGAAAACTCCCCTAATTTACTGCCCCATATTTTGAGGACAGAAGCAGGGCCCATCATATTGAGAAGATCCATGCAGATGTCCTTCCATAAAGGATCAACGATTTGATCGATACAACCTGTAGCTCTCACGTAATCATCCTGCAATAATGTATCATGGTTTGGTGTTTCTTCCTGGAGGAGAGCAGGAGAGGCATCCTTCTTTGAAAAAATAAGTTGCACCTCGGGTTTGGAATCCCTCGTTGGGATCTTTATGAATTTTGGGAGAACTTTGTGACAGTCTAATTGTTGTTCTATAGAGGCTGTACTTTGCATAATATATCTCTTGTTAAGCCCCCAAATTTTTTGCATCAAATTAGCTAAATTTTTATATTGCCAACCATGTCCTTCTGGTTTATTCTTACGAAATGGTGATGCTAATGACCTTAGGTCATAGACACCCCTTGAAAGAGAAAACACTCATTTTCATCCTTTACCAAGCTAGGAGGCTAGGCAGAGTATTTTTGTGGAGGCTAAAAATACTCTGCTATTTTCTCACCCACAAGGTGAGATCTTAAAATAACAACAAAAACCACCACCAGGTATTGCTTAGATACCAACCTAACAAGGGGCCCCATGGGCTCCTTGTCTTTCATTCTAACCAAACGTATTCTTTTTAAAAATATTATTTCGTTATATATGATATGTTGCTTGTGAATGCATGAGGAGAAGTGTTTGAAAAACTGAGAAATTGGCCTAACTAAGAGCGAACAAAACCTTCTGCCCAAGTGATTTAAAATCTCTTGAGCTTTTTAGATCCCAGCCACTTGTTTTCAGACAACCCATTAAGCCGAGCTATGGGCGCCCACGGGGAGTGAAGTATAAGAACCTTTTTCTTTATTTCGTTGAGTGTTTCGACTGGCTTGAACAACACAAACAAAAGCCAAAATTGCGCTAAACATCACATAATAGGCAGGGGTAACAGGGTTTCTTGTCCAATTCGTTAGAAATGTGGAAACCACGGGTGCGGTTCCTCCAAAAATCGCGAGGCCCATAGAATAGCTAAAGGCAACGCCACTATACCGTCTTTCTGCTGGAAAAAGATTAGCCATAAAAAGATTCATAGGCCCTTGAAACCATGCGGCCAATGCTACGAGAACAAGTTGTGCAGCTATAACAGCAATCGTACTTTCTGAGGATAGAAGTGAAAGAAAAGGATAAATCCCTAATAGAGTAGCGATAGCGCCCGTTGCCATAACCACCTTTCCGCCTACTTTATCTGATATCCATCCGGTCAAAGGGGCTAAAGTAATATACCCAAAGATTCCAAAAGACATAACAAATAATGCTTCTGAAGGAGGCCATTTCTGAAAAGTTGTTAGATATACGCTCACATATTTCATAGAAATATTATATACAATACCTGCAAAAGCGGAGATCCCAATGGTGCAGAAGATCGCGGAAGGATTTTTTTTCATAACGTCAAGTATAGGAAATTTTACATGTTGACTTTTTTTATTCAAAATTTCTGAAAGATATTTATCTGTAATATGGCGGCGGATATAATATCCCACAAATCCAATGACAATCCCAAATAGAAATGCAACCCGCCATGCCCAAGAGGGCATATTTGTTAAAGTACATATTGAAGCGGCAATTGATCCCAGTAGGGCACCAATTGCACTCGATGCGGAGATCATTCCCCCGGCAAAACCTGCTCTATGAGGCTCTACATTCTCCACCACAAAAATGCCTGCCCCGTTATACTCTCCTCCTGTACAGAGCCCCTGTAATACCCGCAAGATAATTAAAGCAATAGGCGCTAACACACCTAGGGTCTCATAGGAAGGCAACAGCCCCATTAAAAATGTTGGGATGCCCATTAAAAGTATAGAAATCGTTAAGGCCTGTTTTCGGCCGTATTTATCCCCAATATGTCCAAATGCAATTGCTCCAAGAGGGCGGACGATATACCCCACTGCAAAAGTCCCGAGAAATGCAAGAAGGGAGGCAATTTTATCTTCAGAAGGAAAAAACAATGGCCCAATAACAGGCGCTAAAAAAACAAATAACGTAAAGTCATAATATTCTAAAGAATTTCCCAACATTCCTGCTGTGATAATTTTGTTCGATTTTATTTTTTTCATTTATTTACTCCCTATGGTTTACAGGCAATAGCGCCTATTTGTTCTCGACCATCAAGCTTCATATCCTCAGGATGCTCTTTGAGAGCTGAATTGAAACCCATTGTTTCAATAACAAAACCAGCTCTTAGCAAAGATCGTGACAGCACTTCTTCATCAAGAAGATGCATCGAATGAGGTAAATCACAAGCTCTTTCTGGGGTGCAAGAAGGGATGTCTTCAATAAATCCAGGCCATCGATGACCTTCTGCCTTACGTTTTTGATAGGTGGGCAAAAACTTTCGAAAAGTTCCCATATAAGGGCTCCCCCCCAAATAAAAGAGCTTGCCCCCTGGCTTTAGCCATTTAAAGATTTTTTCCACAGAAACTTCAAATTCCTCAGGTAGTATAAAAGTGAAAATCCGTGAAGTCAGAACTGCACCTAAGCTATTTTCTTCAAAATCAATCTCATCCGGCATTTTCCCTGATTTAAGTTCAAGATGATCGATGAGGGAGGGAGGAACTTTGCTTTTTAAAATTTGTAAATGCCCCTCATGAAGATCATTCGCAATAACATACGCCCCCTTCGCAAGAGCTGGTATTGTAGCTACTCCATATGCTGCTCCTATATCCAGTACAGGTCCAGGCGCATGAGGAGAAAAATCGATAAAAGCTTGAATATACTTTTCCGGCTTTGAAAGCATGTACCCCTTTCTATTAAGAGTTACAATCAAAGCATCTTGTTCTGCGGGTTGGGTTAAAATAGTAGCTGACATTAAATACCTCTTTTTTTATACTTTATTTTTATTCATTAATATTCAATAACAATTTTAGTTTTCACTCCAAAATTTAAATTAGTAATTATAAAATTTTCATATTTTCATTGTTTTTTCCAAAGTCTCTGTTGAAAGCTTTCTGCATGTAGTCCCTTAAGGCTATTACTTTTTTAGATTTTGCGAGTTCTTTTGAATAAATATAAAAAGACTCAACAGAGGGGATAGGAATATGAGGTAGCACTTGAATAAGTCCTGATTCTCCAAGGCCTGGATGTTCTTTAGAAAGGCAAATTATACCAAGCCCATCCTTAGCCATAGAAAACCTAGCTTGAGGGGAATTGACTTGAATATAAGCCTCCCTTCGGTTTCCTTCTTCTGTACCCATAATTAAATGCCAGTTCATAGCTTTATAAGGCTCCGCTTCAATATGATTGCCATAAGCTATGAGTTGATGATGATCAAGATCTTCAGGTTTTTCAGGAACACCAAATTTGGTGAGATAGTCTTGGCTGGCATAAAGCCCTGTGTAGTTCGTTAGCAAATGCTCTTGTATTAAATCTTCGGCTTCAGGGCCAAAAACACGTGGCCGTATAACAACGTGTGCCCCCCCCATGCGCAAAAGCGGGGATTGAATCATTGATTTGAAGGGTTAAACGTATTCCAGGATAAAGCTGTAGAAATCCTTGAATATGAGGAAGGAGATAACCGTTAATTAACCCTCCTGTAGCAACCATTTTAAAAGGTCCTTTTGGTTCTTTTTCTTCTTCATAAAGTTTTTCTGTTACTTCCTCAATTTCAGTAAGGAATTTGCCTATTACTGGGACCATACTCTCTCCTTGGGCTGTTAAAGTTAACCCGCGAGCATGTCGGTAAAATAGCTTTATACCGAGGCGCTCTTCAAGCAACTGTATACTGCGGCTTAACGCCGGTTGGCTTATGTTTAATATTTCCGCTGCAGCTGTAAATTGCTTTGCTTTTGCAACATAATAAAACAACTTTAGCTTGTCTAAATCAATATTTATTCTCATAGCATTATTTCTCCCTAACAACAACCTTCCCCCTACCACCTTTAAAACCCTTTTTAATGCACAGCAAGTCTTTTTTAAACCTTTTATCTCCCCCCACCCAAGTCTTTAGATGCTGGGACAAAGCATGCAACATGTCTGAAAGAGACACGGCAACAATTTTTATTGCGCTCAATAAAATTTGATGATCTAAAACAACGTCAATTATTTTTGCTGATAGCAAATTATATTAATATAGCTCCATTGTAAAGTAAGTAATTGGGGTGTCTTTACATGAATTCACTCTACCTGCTTAAGACAAGACTTACGGGTTAATCCTTTGAAAAAATAATTACAAGTCATTATAATGAGTGAAAATCACTTGGAGGGCGATGGAGAAAAAAGGATGAATTATACCGTTACACTTTATCTTATAGGCTTTGCAGGAACAGGAAAGTATACAATTGCGAAGGAAATAGCCAAACATGGCTATAAGATCGTGGATAATCATCTGATTAATGACCCTATATTCTCCTTGTTGAATTTGGATGGCGCCACCTCGATTCCGGGAAACGCTTGGAACGCCATTGCTGAAATTCGCAACGCTGTTTTAAATTTTATATCTCAATACCCCCCCTCTAACTATGTGTTTACGAACGTTCTGCTTGAAGATGAGGGAGATCGAGCCTTCTATGATTCTATGCTCACTAAGACGGACAGCAGAGGGGCGATTTTTATCCCTGTAAAACTTCACATTTCCTCCGATGAACATGAAAAAAGAGTGCGTAGTCCTGAGCGTAAGGAAAAATTTAAAGTGACATCTCGTTCAGCGGATGAAATAGAAATAGGGCTTATCCATATTGATCATCCTCATTTGTTCGAACTAGATGTGACTCATTTAAGTGCAGAACAAGCGGCAACCGAAATTTTAAATTTTATTGAGAGTATAAAAAAATGATTATTCCTTTAAAGCCTTTTTATTTTATTCGTCATGGAGAAACGGACTGGAATAGGCGAAATCTCATTATGGGAAGTCAAGATATCCCTTTGAATGAGGTGGGGTTCAGCCAAGCTCATGAAGCCTCCTCTATCTTAGCAAATGAAGGTTTTGGGGTGATTATTTCGAGCCCTCGTATCAGAGCCAAACAAACAGCAGAAGTTATTTCCAAAAAGACAAATAAAATGATTCTGTTTGAAGAGGGACTTGCCGAGATAACCTGGGGGGAGGCAGAAGGGCAGCCCCCTGACCCCACAAAATCTATCTTTAATGATGCAGATAGACCTCCCGGGGCGGAAACCTTTTCAGCATTTCAAGGGCGCGTTGTAGAAGCCATCCGTGCCGTTTTACTAAGGGAAAAGATTCCTCTTATTGTTTCCCATGGGGGCGTCTTCAAAGCATTGACTTATTATTTGGGCTATCAAGATTTGAGGTCATCCAATTGCACGCCTTACTTGTTTAAGCCTCCCAGTGAGTTCTCTCGTCTTTGGCTTGTGTGTCCTTTATGCCAAAAAGGATGATGAGTGGCATGGCTCAATCCCTTCGTCTTGATCTCAGTTAGGAGTATGAAGCAACCTCTTGCCAGAACGATGGTTCTCATAACCATCATTCTGATGGATCTCCTCACAGGGATGGAGTTCGATCTCTTTGTGCCGAGCTTTCCTGAGCTCCAGAGTCATTTCGACCTGTCGCCCTTTTGGGTGGAAGCCTCGTTGTCCGTCAATTTTCTGGGGTATTGCTTGAGCTTATTTTTTGTCGGAGGGTTGGCGGATCACTATGGTCGAAAGCCCCTCATCTTGCTGGGACTCCTGATTTTTATCGTGGGGAGTATTCTTTGTGTATGGGCGCCCGTGTACCAGATTTTGCTTGGGGGGCGTTTTCTGCAAGGCATTGGAGTTGCTGCTCCTGCTATTCTCAGCTTCCTCATTATTGCTGATTTTTATCCGCTCAAGAAGCAGCAATCCCTCTTTGCCATCCTGAATGGGGTCATGAATGCTGCTGCAGGACTTGCGCCCGTCCTTGGGAGCTATATCGCCCTCTATTTCCATTGGAGGGGTAATTTTATGACCCTGCTCTTTTTAGGGCTGATAACGTGTTTGATGACCGTATTTTTTATTCCAACCTATAAACGACCTGAGCGTAAGGAAACTCTCTCCCTACGGGGATACCTCCCTATCTTTCAATCAAAACCCCTGGTGCTTTTGATTGCATTTTTTGTCTTTAATTTTGTGCCCTATTGGATTTTTGTCGGGATGTCCCCCATCCTTTACATGGAGGATCTAGGCGTGAGTCTTGCTCATTTTGGGTATTATCAGGGAGCCTTGGCGTTGGTGTTTGCACTTGGGAGCCTATGCTTTGGTTTGATTATCACGCACTATGAGCAGAAAAAATGGCTATACATTTCAAGTCAAATCTTTATTGTTGGCTTAATAAGTCTTGCTTGGGTCACGGTACTTGATAGCACCAGCCCACTACTGATTACACTTGCCTTCCTTCCCTTTTGTATTGGTCAGATTGCACCAACGGCGATTCTTTATCCCCTGTGCCTGAACCTTGTGCCGGAGGCTAAGGGCCGGATAACAGCCATCCTCCAAGGTGGACGCCTTATCGTCTCAGCCCTCTGTCTGCAGCTCGCGGGCTATTATTACCAGGGATCCTTTCAAACCATTGGGCTTATTATCGCCTTCTTCATTTTCATGACGATCATCAGCCTGTTTTTTGTGATTAACAATCGGGAATTGATGAGGTTTTCTGAGGAGCTATAAACGGTTAGGAAAGGAGTCGAAATTTTTTATTGCAATTTTTTCTCCACAGATAATCCTGAGATTAGAAATTTCAAAAAGAAAGGATCCACCAATGGAAATCCCTACAAATGTGTACCAATTTAAAATTACCCTTTAATTGAGATTCGAGGAGCTCCTTCAAATCATGAAGGATAAGAGCTATCCTTTGTACAAAGAAAAGAAAGATTGGCTGGGTAACAAATTTGATGCAGCTCACTTTAATATAAAACAAATGAACAGCACGATTAAGTTTTCGAAACGATGACTTTCTTCTCTTGAGAGGTCGGCTGTAATTTCGAGCTGGAAATAGGGTCTCGATTGTTTTTTGATGAGGAAAATGGTATAAAATACCCCCGGCATAACATTCTTTTTGAAAAAGGATCCCTGATGAAAACTATTTTTCCAAGTAAGCTAAAATCTGGCGATGAAATTCGGGTGATTGCCCTATCCAAGAGTATGGGACTTATATCAAGCGCAAATAAAACCCTTGCTGTTAAAGCCTTAACGGATCTGGGCTTACAGGTTACATTTGGAAGCCATGTTGATGAAAATGACCTTATGCACTCCTCTTCCGTTAAGTCTCGGATTACGGATTTGCATGAAGCCTTTGCAGACCCTAATGTTAAAGCCATTCTGACCGTCCTAGGTGGTTATAATGCAAATCAACTCTTGAGTTCGATTGACTATGATTTGATCAAACAAAACCCAAAGATATTTTGTGGATTTTCGGACATTACAGCTCTTGGGAACGCACTCTATCATAAAACAGGCCTTGTGACCTATTCCGGGCTGCATTTTAGCTCATTTGCTATGCAAAAAGGGTTTGAGTATAGTCTTGAGCACTTTAAAAAAATCTTTTTCCACACTGATGAGCTCCCTCTTCTATCTTCAAAGGAGTGGTCTGATGATGCTTGGTATTTAGATCAAGACAACCGGACATTTCATTCAAACTCTGGGTATCATGTTCTGAATCCCGGTCACGCCAGTGGTACAATCATTGGCGGCAATCTGGGAACTTTACAGTTGCTGCGGGGAACACCCTATATGCCCAATTTAGAAGGTACCATTTTGTTTTTAGAGGAAGTCTCTGCTGGGCCGGGCGCAGATGTCGAGGAATTTGATCGCAACTTACAATCCTTAATTTATGCTCCTGATTTTGCACAAGTGCAGGCCATCGTGATAGGGCGTTTTGAGACGAGCTTTGGCATGACCCAAGAGAAGTTAGAACACCTTATTTCCACCAAGCCTGCTTTAAAATCTTTCCCAATCATTGCGAATGCAGATTTTGGGCATACTACACCTATTTTTACTTTCCCGGTCGGAGGGACATGTCATTTACAGGCTGAAGCATCAGGAAAAGTTGACTTGGTGATTGAGAGAAACTCATCATTTTAAGGAGCGCCCCTCTGAAAGAGGATATGACCAAATTTACATCTCCATGTCGGATCTTAAAAAGCAAGTGTTTGAATGTACGTCGGCTGAAATTGAAGCTCCGCCCTATGCATCATCGTCCTCATACAAGTCAAGCCATGGGAAGGAATCCATACCTTCATGTTTAATTTTCCTATCCTCTCGTTCACTCGTTTCGAAACTACAAAAAGGTGTCTGATTGAAGAAGGGGTCCGCCTCCGCACAGTCGAGAACTATGGGTAAGAATAACTCATCTATAAGGGTGGCCAAAAAAAATCACTTTGATCAGAGACATCCGGCCGGGGGACACTCTGTGCTTTTGGCTCCCGATCTATGATATGAGAATCCGTTTTGAGCGGTAAGAGAGCTTGAGCATGTTAATACCCCCCTCTGCTGTGAGCTAACGGGTGCTCTTCTTATGGATTTTTTTAGTCTCTGACACACACCTCGGGTTGTTTATTGCTCCCCTTAAAACCATTTATCCTATTACATTCTATGGTAATCCCCAGAGAGTGTTTCTTCATTGGAAGAAAAGAAATTCTAACAAAAATCACTCCCTCTCTATTGCAAAAATTAAAAAATACCTTTATATGTTATCTAAAGATTTAGTTCTCAAGATTTATCATTTGTTTGGAGTTTTATAATGCAGCATATTTTTCTCATCACTGTAAGTTGTTTCGCCTTGACCTATTCAAGTTCTTTCGCCATGGAGGCGGACAGGGAAGGGAATGAACTGCGCATTTGCATTAAACAAGCTATCACAACAAAAGACCTTCAACAGTATATCTATAAAGGACTAAAGATAAACAAGTTAGAGGCAGGAATTAGTGAATTTGACGATTTCGTCCAAAAATTGGGAAATAAGGTTTTTACAAACGAAAAAAAGTCAGTACAAGACTTTCAGGATAGAAAACAAGCCCTTACAGATTTAACAAATCACTATATAAAATCAGTAAGTTGTTTTTATGTTGCTTTCCAAAATAATTTGGAGATAAAGGCAAGAACAGATGTTCCTTCCCCAGGGAAAGAATCTTTATTGAAGCGTGAGAACGTTGCCCTGCACTACCCCGATCACCATCCTTATTTTAGAGTTTTTCAGGAGCTATCTAATCAGTTTTTGTCTATTCACGAAAAATGCTCAGGAATTTCGCTGAAGGGTGACTTAGAGACGATCCAGGGCACAGAACATCCTTATCTAAAAGCTTGTTTGTTTAGAGATGAAGGTGGATATGTCCCTTTTCCCGTCGATTCTAGAAGTGCTTGCCTCCCTATACCCATGCTTTATGGATCTCAACCTTTTCCTCAAAAGCAAATTACCTTCTCTAAAGGGTGTCCCCTAAAAGATTCTGGAATTGTCCTCAGCCCCTCTGGCAACCATCTTAAATTTCGTATGCAATATGGAGAGCTGGCGGAAAATCCCTTTACTGTAAACCGCCTCACGTGCAAAATTCCTTATCAGGATGAGAGTGGTCTTATGGGTTCTTTAAAAGCCAATTTTGGGTTTGATGAACTTAGAAAGAACTCTCACTTTATTTCCCTTCCCACAACGCAGGAAGAACATGACATTCTGGAACTGCTATTTCTTGAAGATCTAATCGAAGAAAAAAATGCAGATATAAATACATTATCCCCATTATCTCAAAAATATTTAACTTGGATTGAATCAGAAGAAGGTAGTGTCCCCCTTGAAGCCAAAATTGAGGAACTCAAAGAAAGGATTATTCATGCCTATGAAACGCGAATCCAACAAGAGGCGCCAACACTTGGGAGCCAGCAGGTAAAGAATAAAAATAAGAAAAAGCCACAACTTAACCAAAAGAAAAATCAGATAGCAAACAACAATAAAGGCGCCCAAAAGCAGCCCAACAATCACTCTTCTCAAAACAAAATCCTCGAAGACGAGAAGACAAAAAAAGTTAATGATTTGTTTTTAAAAGTTAAAAAAGAAGGACGGGTGAAATTTAGAAATATCTTGGGTATTATGAATACAATTCGAAAGACTGCTCAAAACGATAGTATTTTTAACAAATTTGCAACCATCGGCGTAGATGGAAGTCATATTAACTTTCATATGGACGATGGTAAAGGTCTGACATTGGTCAAAAAACACGGAAAGCAGGATGTAACATATCCTGCAAAAGATGTGAATTATTTCAGTAAGAGACTTATTAATGCTATGTTTTTTTCCTCACAATAATGCTATAGCAATCAGCCAATTACAGCTGCATTAAGGTTCCTGCTAGATACATTATGTGCCGATGCATTTTTCCCCCTAGCCCTAATCTGGCGGCGAGTCACGCCAAGGAGCTCCTGTCCGAAGAACCCAAAAAAAACAGCATTAATAAACTGTCGATTGTTTTGATATTATTAAGAATTTTGCCTTTCAGTATTTACTCCGTAATACTTTCTCGTCCCCGTGTTCTAAAATAAAAAATAAACTGCAGGGAATTATTAAATAGTTTTTAAGAGATTTTCAAAATCGACTTGAGGAAGAGGTTTACTAAATAAATAACCTTGTATGTATGAACACTGGTAGGCCCGTAAAAACAAAAGTTGCTCTTTCGATTCCACGCCTTCTGCAACGATCTCCAACCCCAAGCTTTTTCCAATGCCAATAATGCTCTGCGTTAAGGCAGCGCCTTGGCTGTTGTGCGTAATAGGGTCAATAAAGGATTTATCTATTTTTAAGGCACAAATAGGAAGTTCTCGCAAATAGCTTAAGGATGAATACCCTGTGCCAAAGTCATCGACAACAAAACGAACGCCAAGAGAGATTATTTCTTTCATAATAACAACAGCATCAGACAAGTTTTGAATAAAGGCACTTTCCGTAATTTCTAGTTTTAATAATTGAGGATCTAATTTAGTCTTTTTAAGAATTTCTAGAATCAATTCTCTGAAATTTTTACTCAACAGTTGAGCCTGTGTGATATTCACAGAAACAGTAATAGGCTTAAAATTCTTTTCTTGCCACTTTTGGGCATCACTACAAGCTTGTTCCAACATCCATTTACCCAATCCCATAATAAGGCCAGATTCCTCTGCAATGGGAATAAATTCTAATGGAGAGATAGGTCCTCGCTCCTTATCATTCCAACGGCATAAAGCTTCTGCACCGCAAATTTCTTCATTTTGGCAATCCACGATAGGTTGATAATAAACACTTAATAAATTCTGTTCAATAGCTTGACGCAGCCTCGTCTCCATATCAAAGTAATCCGTAAGACCTCGAGATAAATTCTCCGAATAGAATTGAAAGTTAGAAGTAGTTGAAGAAATTAAGTTTCTTGCAAGGGAAGCTTTCTCTATAAGTTCATTCGATCGTGTTTGTTACATTTTGAGCTCTGAGAGGGGGATTGGTTCGACCTATTTAAGGTGAGACAGGTTGATTTTCTATGCAATAAAAGGGTTCTAAAAAATCATAAATTGACCCTCTAAATTTGGTTGATCTGGG
>JACDGE010000046.1 GCA_013815465.1 Alphaproteobacteria bacterium
CTGAAAAATGGACGGCGCCTTTACAAAATTGGGCATTGACCATTTCTCAGCTACATGTATATTTTGAAGGAAGACTCAATTTGGGTCTCAGTGTGTAAACCTTGACACAGTTAGTTGAACACTCCCTCACATGTTGTAAAATCACCACTCGAAAGCCCTTGTAACCAAAGCTTATCAATTTTTTTAAAATATAAAAGCTTTTCTATGTCTTTTTCTTTCCATCTGTCAAAAAATAAGGAAATATCTCTAAATGGGATATCTTTGATGCATTCAATAGCAGGAGATGAGGTTGGTGCCCTTATTCTACTTTTTTTGTTTCTAACATATTCATAGTCAATGAATAATTTTAACATTTTATCTGTCTGCCGAAGTTGAAGTTTGTCCAAAGGTTCTAAAAAATCTGTTATTTCTTTCATCATTTCTTTAGGTAAGCTTCTGAAATTTTCTACTCTTGGAGCGGGTTTAGTTATGAGATGTGCATCTTCTCGTAAGTCATCTTCTTCTAACATGCATGCACTCAAAGCATTATTTAGAAAAAGGAAAGTTGATAACAGACATAATGCTACTGATTTATTAAAACAGAATTTCTTTTTCACCATAATATTTCCATTTAATATTTTTTGAAATATTCCATTTTTATCTAAATTATAAAAATCGTATATTCGTTTTTTAACATACATTGAAATGATCTCTTTCGAAATTGCGTCACAAAATCTGGTTATTCAGATGGTAATGCATTTCTTTTCATTGTGGAGGGGAGACATCAACCTTTTCATATTGTTGCGTCAGTTGATGCCCCTTTGGCTAATACTAATTATACGTGTCTTACAAACCCATAAGTCTCAGATTTAGGCCCAGGGAACCCTTGCGTTAATTCAGAAGCGCTTGCTTCCAAGACAACACAATATTGCGTATTAATATTTTCCATTTTTTTCTCCTATTTATATTCCTCCCAATTCCCAATTTCTTAATAACAGCCTTACCTGGAAGGGAGGCACCTGAGGGTAAGGCTCTTGGAGAATATCTTTTCAGTTTTAGGGAAAAATGAATATACGTACAACATAAGTAGATTGTCCTAAAATGATTCTCGTCAAAGAATATATCAACCCAAATAAAAGGTTAGCGGAAAAAATATTTTTTGTAATCTCGGGCATCTACGTATTTCTTACGTAGGTGGCCCCCATAAATAAGTTCAGAAGGGTGAGGATAATATCTCTTTTAATGCCTCTTTTTATTAAATTTTTTTTATGATTATTTTTGTTTTAACGCAGAATAAAGGGGGGATAATACCTGTTCCATAAAATCCATTGTTTATGTTTTGTGAACAGAGTTTTAGGAACGATTGCTACAGGATGGGTCTACCAACAGAAGACTATCCTCGGTTTTATAGGAATGGCCAAACAAAAATCTGTGTGTGCACGCCTCTTTAATTTCTTAAAAACATTTGACTCAGACTTTTCTGATGACGCTCAAGCCATTTGGGAAATGGCTCAACTCCATGACCTTCTCTTTCATGGCAATGCTATAGATGCTTCATGCATCGTGCAGTGATAATATGGCGAAGCTATACAAGCCTGTATCTTTTGGGACGGATAGTGAAGATTCCAGCGTTGACTCATAGATAGCGCTACCGGCAAACGACCCATCTGACCAAGTAATATTCCCAGACTAAGCTAGGATAGCTCCTGATCATTATGAATCTGTCTTCGTTAAGCTCTAATATTTACTGTATTTAAGTGCCCCACTTTGATCCAATAATATGACTGAGGTGATTTCTCATTTCCAACCACTGCCCTTTTATGCGACGGAGGCTCCGACAGATCAATTATATCAAATTCTCTTGAAGAAGGGGTTGAGCAAAATGATTCATTGTCTTTTTTCTCCTTCTACCTTTTTAACTCTTTCTTTTTCTGCTATCTCATTTGGGGTATCCAATTCATCACAATAAAATGGGTAACGCCCCTTTTAATGATAGGAGGATATCTTAAAAGCTTCATGACTTTCTTGGCTATCTATGAGCCGCAGGAGCTAGCTTTCCTCTGTATTTGTAGGACTAGTGTTTGTAATCCTGTTGGGAATATTTTTACGCTATGCACAACGACATTATAATAACACTGCCTATAAAATAAACGTAATCTGGTATCTCCCCCCCCTTTTGAGATTCTGTTGGAAAGTTTTCTGACGTTAAAGGCTGAAGAATAGAGGGGACATTTAGATTTTCATCCAAACAAATTGTATTGTCCGTATTACTAAGCGTATCTTGAGCAGCAACATCATTATTTTCAGTTCCATTAACTTTTTGTTGTTGATTGTTTAGGAAGTCGTCACAACATTTTAAAAAATAATTTGCATTTTTAATCCAATAACCTGTATCCGACCAATGAGCACTATTAAATTGAGTATATATCTTGCAATATTGCAATACCTTATCTGCATACGTGACACAATTGTATGAGTTTGGACCCCGCATACTACCACCAAATAAATCGTATCGTAAGTCTGTATCCTTAATAATCTTTCCCAGAGCTTTCCGCGCTCTTTTTTGTGTTACAGGAAAAGTTGTTGCTTTTTCATAGATTTTATTAACTTCTGTATACTTTAAACATTTTGAATTAGTCGAATTTGAATAATCTATTCTTTTTCCTCTCAGCACTTTAATTAACGTCTCTTTCCTACTATCAATAATGGGGCAGCCTTCGTTAATGATTGGAGAATGTCCATCTCCGCCAAAATGAACAGCAAATAAGGCTATTTCTTCAGGATTTGTAATATGTTGGATTTCAAAAACAAGATAAACATGGTCATACTCTTCACCAAAATAGCCTTTTATAGGAGTCGTGCATACGGTAATGAAGGCTTGACCATTTTCGATAATCTCTTTTCTTTCTTTGCCCGATATGAGTGGTCTTATTTTAGATTGTTCAATATCCTCTTCAAATGCCTCATAACCAGCATGGAGATTATGTGAAGAGACAAAAAAAATAAAAAATAAAAAATAAATGGATTTTTTAACGAACATAATTTTTTCTCCTTTTATTGTATAGAACTAACGGATAATTCTTTTTTTCTATCCTTTAACTCAGGCGCTTCTGATGCCTCGTTAAAAAATCCCATATCAGAAAGTTCCTGATACTGTTGAATCGCTACCTCAGGTAAATCTTTTTCATTCTGAATAGCTGTATTTAAAAGACGGCGCGCATATCTATATGTAGACCCTCTCACCTCTAAGGATTTTATAATTTTTGATTCTACTTTCTCATCAGGTTTAATGATTGGTGAACCAATTTCTATGTAATTTTTATGATGCGGTCTGGGGGTAATATGCTTATCAACTAGAATTTTTAAGTTGTCAGCACGAGCCCACCACCAGCCAAATTCAACATTCCTCAGGCCTACTTCTTGCATAATTCTTTGGACATAACTAATGCAGCTATAAGAATCATAGAGTGATTTATCGTCTTCATGTGCTTTCTCATCATTATATGCGAAGTTATAGCCTTTTATTAGGGCTTCATTGGGAAGAACCCAGCTTGCATACTTTACATATGTAGCAGATCGATGGACTTTCTCTCCAGTCTGTTTGCTTTTTACAAGTCCTCGATACACTTTAGGCAAGGTTATCTTATCCTTGTCAACCCAAGGGTGCATATTTTTTCCTCCACAACAACCGTCCTCTCCCCCATAATGAATCATTTGCACAGATACGTCATTCGGCGTCATAGTAAAAAACATTTCAAATAATAAGGCAGCATGTTCATAAGTGACAAATCCTGATGAGTCTTTTAGGGTTTTAAAACAGAGTGTCATTGCCCCATTTCCTTTATCTCTTTCGTTAAATGGTATCCCAGATATGAGAAAGCTTCTTTTGGCTAATATCACGTCCTCTTCGTAAGGCTCAAGTCCAGCAAAAAGTTCACCTGAGTGAAAAATTGTCAGAATGACGATCGTTTTTATTAATAAATTACGCATAAGTGTTTTCTCCTTTTATTAAATAGTTGGAAGAGTAATTTCTTCATATTGTGTATAATCTGGTCTTGGGGTAATATATTGGTCAACTAAGATTTTTAAGTTGTCGCCGTTTTCTCTCCACCAGCCAAAGTCAACATTTTTAAGGCCTACTGCTTGCATAATTCTTTTAACGTAAGTAATCGAACTATAAGAATTCTCAAGCTCACGATTCTCTTCATGTGCATTAACATCATCGAATGCGAGGTTATACCCTTTTATAAGGTCTTCAGTTGGTAGACTCCAACTAGCATATCTCGTATATTTGGCGGACTGATAGTGTTTCTCGCCACTTAAAAAGTGCGGCGTTGCGCATGCCCTGTATACATTTCTCAAGGTTGGATCAGTGTGATCAATCCATGGTCGATTACGTTCCCTTCCCCAAAAGGAGCCGTCATCATAGACATAATGAATCATTTGCACATGCACGTCGTTATCAATTTTAGGGAAAAACATTTCAAATACTAATGCTGCATGTTCATACTGATAGTCAATGCCTCCAAATCTAGATTCAATTGTTTTAAAACATAAAGTCATCGCCCCTTTGCTTCTATCATTCTCGTTGTATGACATACCAGATATGAGAAAGCTTCTTTTAGATAATTCTATATCTTCTGCATCAGCTTTAAACATGGCGAAAAGATTTCCTGAATAAAAAAATGGAAATATAATAAAAATTCTTATTAAAAAATTAAGCATAGTTTTTTCTCCTTTTATTAAATGGTTGGAAGATTAATTTCTTCGTATAGTGTGCAATCTGGTCTTGGGGTAATATATTGATCAACTAAGATTTTTAGGTTGTCAGAGTTTGCTCTCCAGTAGCCAAATTTAACATTTCTAAGACCTACCTCCTTCATGATCCTCACGACATAATCAGTGCGGCTATAAGAACGGGCAGATTTGGCTTCATGGGCCTTAATATCTTCGAATGCGAGGGTATAGCCTTTAATGAGATCTTCATTTGGTAGACTCCAACTAGCATATCGCGCATATGGGGCAGGGCGAGATAGTTTCTTTTCAGTAGTCATGTCGCTTGTCCATCCTCTGTATACGTTTATCAGGGTAGGGGGCATATCATCAATTGTAGGAGACATATCCCATCCACAGCAGCAGCTATCACCACTATAATGAATCATATGTACAGAGACATCGTTCGGAAGCGCCGAGAAAAACATTTCAAATACCAAAGAAGGATGTTCATACTCACATTGGATTTGTCCAATTGGTTTTTTAAAACAAAGTGTCATTACCCCGTTCCTTTTATTGTTTTTATCATATGGAAAGCCAGATATAAGAAAGCTTTTTTTAGATTCCTTCATATCCTCTTCATATGCTTCAAGCATGGCGAAAAGATTCCCTGAATTAAAAAGTGGAAATATAATAAAAAATCTTATTAAAAAATTAAACATAGTTTTTTCTCCTTAAATTTCTAAATTAAAATTAGATTTATATAATTCATCGTTATTTTATATAAATTTGTTCTTCAAACCCTAGGTATAATCTTTTTAATTTTTCTAAATCTTCTTTCAAATTGGCTTGATTCATTCGCAAGGGCTTGAAGAGCCGCCAGGCGTGAGCGCCTTGACTCTTATGGTCAAACGTTTCTAAACTTTTAAGAAAGTTTTTTGTAAAATTATTTATTTTTTCTTGTCTAATTTCCTTATTATAAATAGAAAATAATTTAAAAAATTCTTGTATTTTTAGAAAACCAATTAATGAATTAAAATGATCAGCTGTTGTTGTAGAATTAATTATCTTTCTATAAATAAAATCCTCTTTAACTAAAGAATCATCGGTAAATTGGGTAAGCGTATTTTCAGAACTCTCGATAAGTTTTTTTAATATATTCTCATGCAATCTTTCCGCACTATCTACTTTCGTGTTGTCTTGCAATCCTTCACCGCTCTTTTGTGTCTCAAGCCGGGGAAACAAATGAACTTTTAGCATTTCCTCAAAGGCATTTTGGTTTCCAAGTGCTGCGGAATATTTTAAACAATCGTTTTTAGCCAAGTTATTTGGGGATTGAAGCCATATATCATATAAGTGATTTCCGATTTCATCAGCAAATGGGGAGCTTCCTTCCCGATTTCTAAGAAAAGTTAACAATGCTTCCAAAAGTCGTTGATCCAGGTCACTCTCAATATTTTTGGGCAAATGTTTTGAAACCTGCGGCCAGATCTCCCCGTCCATTAACGTGAATGAGTCTACCCAACATTTTTTTGCTTCATCAATGTTTCCACTTTTTTCATGTCCCTTTGCGAGCCGTTGCATAACTTTTTGTTTTTGTGAAATGTCCTTGCAGAATTCGAGTTCACTTTTTACAAGTCTGGTTATGGCTTCTGAGTCTCCATTAAGTGCTTTATCTTCCAAAGAAACTTCACCGTTAGTTTGAATAAGGCTAGTAATATAAGAACTGATAGTTCTTTCTAATACCTCTTTAAGTTCCCGGACCATAATGGAACTGCTTCTAGATGCGTCTACTCCTGTAGTAATATAACTAGGGTCTCGCCAAAGGCCCATATCCTCAAGTACTTGGTGATCGTATGTTATCTTAATTTGTGTAGGATCTACATAACTAATATTATAAAAGAATGGTGGTTTTTTCTTCGGTACAAGGGTTTCTTCTAAATAGGGTTTGCATATTATTCCTTTCTGTTTCTCAGTAAACTCTGGAAATACCACGGTTTTGAACCTTGATCTCATAGCACTAAGTGTAGGGTCCTTTGTTCCTGCAGATTGAACGGAATGTTCATGAGGCGCCTTGCTTTCATGGTTATAAATAAAGGAAGTGACATATCCAAAATAGGAAACCTGCTTAGGAAGAACGTCTATTGTATTTTCTTGTTTTAAAGAAATAAAATCTTCATTGGATATAATTAGCATATTCAACCTGCTAACTCCTAAATTGGCTTGTAGATAGTTGTTATAGACACTCTTTTTTTCAGGGTCAGTTGTAGCCAAAAGAAGACTTTGAGCATTTTGATCATTCACTGGAAAATCATCTAAAATCAAAAATCCATTTTGATAAGATTCTTTATCACATCCCTCTGTTTTCTGCAGGAGAGCTTCCGCAAGCCAGCCTAAAATTGCCGAACCTTGAAATGAACGTAAGGCACCTGACATACTTTCAATATTAATCTCAGTGTTTGGATTGGTGATTCTCTTTTCAAAATAAGGAAGCCCTAAAAAGCGAGGAACTGCCTTTGCAGCTGTTGATTTTCCAGTTGATCCCGTACCAAGCCAATGCTCAACGACTCTTAAAGGGGACTCACTAAAAGGTGTGATAGAATTATCAGCCGTTCTCATGATCAAATCAAGAAGATTTCTTCTTATGTCGTCTGTGTAAATTGAAAAAGATTTTTCTTTATAGAACCTTTTTATTAATTGTTCTTTTGACTTACGATTATTATTATTATCGAGTAGAGGTTTTGGTCTCAGAGGTAGCCCTAAGGAAAACTCAATAGCGGGAGTGTTTAATTGAAAATAATAATTCTCAATGCGTGATTGAAGCAGACTTCTTTCAATCTCTTTCTGCAAGTCGGGGTTATTCTCCATAAGTCGTTTTTGGATCACATACCGTCTTTCAATGTCTACTATAGGTTCAGTCGTCAATCCATCTTTTAAATTCTTATATTCTTTTTCTAGCCCTCTCATTTCTTGTACAATAGTTGTAATGGGAGTGTGATCTAGGGGGCTCTTCTTATCACTATACTCAAGAAGAATTTCTGCAATTTTTACGACCATACCTGCTGCAGCCCCACCTGTGACAGCAGCGACTATTACTCCCGTTCCAGCTGTAAGGGCATCAGTAAAAATTGAAAGACCACTTGAAATACTTGTAGCTGCCGTGGCAATGCTGGATAGTATTTTATTTTTTAATTCAATTTCTCTTACATGTAAAAGTTGTTTTTTTAATTCTTCTAGATCTGCTTGTACTTTCTCTAAACAATTTTTTTCTAATTCTTTTGTCTTGCGTTTATTCAGTTCATCCAGTAATGCATTATTTATTTCTTGATCGCCAATGTTTGGATTGATTCTTTTTAAATTATTAATTGTTTCCTTCTGGTCATATATATCGGTCGTAAATCTATAATAGGACGGGGGCTTTGCAAAAGCTGATGTGTAGAAAATTGAGAAAATTAACCCAGTGCATACAGCTTTTCGAAAATATTTAAAACATTTAACATGATGTTTTTCTGAATATAATTCATAATTTATTTGCTTCTTGTCAAAAGCAAGTAGGGAAGATCTTGAAGAAGATCCAATTAAAAATTCTCTTAGTTTGTTGTTTGAATAAATTATATTTTGCATTTTATTTCTCCGTTTTTTAATTAAAATTGATCTTATTTTTTAAGCAACTATGGTTTGTAACCACTTTTTGAAAACTTCCATTCTTATCTAACGTTATAATTTTATCCGCTTTATCAACCATAAATGGACGATGGGTGATGATAATTTTGGTCATCTCAGGGAATGCACGATTTATATTTTCTTGAACGAGGAGCTCCGTGGTTCTGTCCAAAAAAGACGTTGCCTCATCAAAGATTCCGATTTTTGGTTTTTTGAGAAAGAGGCGCGCAAGAGCCAGACGCTGTTTTTCCCCGCCAGATAATTTGAGACCTCTGTTACCAACGGATGTATGTATGCCCTCCGGTAAACTTTTTACAAAGTTCAGCAAACAAGCTTGTTCAAGGGCTGCTTCTATTTCTTGACGAGATGCATTGGAGTGAACAAATTGTAGGTTGTTTTTGATAGTATCATTTAAGAGATAACTTTCTTGAGGAACCCATCCTATCGTTTGGGCGAGGGACGCAAAAGAGATATGTTTTAGATCTGTTTTGTTGATCAGGATCTGTCCATTTGTGGGGTCGTATAGCCGGAGTAGAAGTTTTGCAATTGTTGATTTACCAATACCTGTAGCGCCCATAATAAGGACTGTTTCCCCGGGCTCTATGATGAAGGATAGATCGTTTAAGATCTTTCTGTCTTGATAGGTAAAGGCAACATTTCTGAACTCTATAGGGTGCGAATGATTTGACAAATGCTTTGGACTAGAAATTTCTTTGACTTCACTTGTAGTCAATAGGATATCAATGATCCCTTTCATATCCACAAAAGCTTTTTTGATGTCTTGTGTGACTTGTCCTAAGATGCTGAGGGGAACGATGAATTGTAAAATGTATCCATTGAAGAGAACATAATCACCAACTGTTAATTCCCCGTTCAAAACACCATTTCCAACCAAGTACGTAAGAGATGTAAGGCCTACACCTAAAATTAAGGCCTGGCCCAGACGAATAAGACTTAAGTTTGTCATAAATGCAACTTCTGTAATTTCTCGCTTTTTGAGTTCTGTTGCACAGGTTTGTATGGCTAACTCATGCTTTCCGAAGATCTGAATGGCTTCGTGGTTGGAGAGCCAATCGGTGACAATTCCATCGGTGTTTCTGTCTACTTCGTTTGCTTTCTCTCGATTCTCTAGGGCCATTTTCATGGAAAGAAATGTATAGATAAAATAACCGATTAGGGTGAAACCAAGCAGCAGGCTATAGATAAGAGGATAAAGGAAAGCAATAATGATGATTACAAACATAAACTCCATAACCGTGGGTAGGACATGAAAAAATATTCCCAAAGTTAAGCAGGGGACGTTTTGTTGAGCCCTTCGAATGACATTCGTGAGTGCACCGGGCTTTTGATTAAGGAAATAACTGTGGGAGAGGGTGTAAAGATGGGAAAGAATTTTTAAGCCTAAAACAAAGGTAATGCGTTGTTCAATACGGTAGGTGAAGAGGGCTCGTATATGAAGGGAAGCCTGGCTCATCATCCATATCAGCCCATAGCTTACTAAAATCAAAGTTACAGATAGACCACTGGGTGAAGAAAATGTATCCACAGTTTTTTTAAGAATAAGGGGCACAAATATATTTGATAAAATCTCAATACTTAAAAATATTAAGGAAAAGGAGAAACCAAAACGGATTTTCCTATCCTCAAAAGTTGTTAAGAGAATTGACTGAATGCATTGCCAATATTGCTTGTGGTTTATTTTTTTGCTCATAACACCTTCTCTTCCCAATATCTTAAAAAAAGCTCTGCGGAAGCGAGGTGCATGAATGGCCATATGTGTTTAATATCCCCACTTCCAATAAGATTTATCGTGTTTTGAAGACCCTTTCTATCGATTAGCCCTTGCTTTACGAATTGCCCCTCCAAACAAAGGTCGAGTATGTAGCCTAAGTTCCGCTTAATCCCTAGTTGGAAAAGGCCTGTGGTCTGGCTTTTATCTCGCCTCCATACCGTATCTGTTTTGAATGTTTCACTAACCGATTTTCGTAAAGGGTAACGGTCATATCCCTTATCAAAAAGTTCATAGGTCGGAAAAGAGAGGGCAAACTCTACGACGGGTTCATAAAGGAAAGGGTAAAAGGTGGGATCAACTTGACTCTCCATAGCCATATGGATAGAGGCAAGTCCTTCATACACTGCATCGATCTGATCATACTTTCCAGGAAGAAGTTTCTTAGGGAGATTTGAATAGACGGGATGAATAAATTCAGGTGAGGTGCTTTGATGCACGGCTGACTGGATCCATTGAGGGGTTTCATCAACTGGTTTTGCAATATCCCGTTTCGTTGGATGCTGTGAACGCAGATGAGACCATAAACTCTCTGCATTTTCTTTAAAAATGACATAGAGAGGGTCTCGGTAAAAATGGGCTACACTCTCCAACTGTGTTTTATATCCTTTCAATCCTTTTTCCAGAAAATAATCCGCGGTGGATCTCTTTGAAGGAGGGCGCATGAAGATATGATCGCTGCCATGCCCACTTAAAAACGTGAAAGGATCAGTTAAGGGAATATGATCCTGTACAGCATCTAACCATTTTAAGCTGACGAGACCGGGGAAAGGCTTATTTGGCTTCAGGGGGTGTTTCTTGTAAGTAGGATCAAAGGGAAGGGAATTGGAGGCATCCACTTCGATAAGCTCAATGCCCACTTCTTTGCAAACCTGACGTGCATGAACCAGTTCATTAGATGATTTAACTTGAGAATGAAAATAATTTAAAGCGGTCAGTTTTTGATCTTTTGTCACAAGCTCTTTTAAGCAGTACATAAGTGAAGATGAATCAAGCCCACCTGATAAGCTGACACATATATTTTTGTAAGGTTTAATCCACGGCTTTAATGTATTTTGCAGCACATTAACTGCATTTTTTGATTGCAGTTCTTGTTTTTTATATGAGCCGAGAGGATTCCAAAAAGGAGCTGTCACCCTTTCCTCCTTTGTTATCTGTAGAGAACAAGCGGAGGGAAGTTCAAAAACATTCTTAAAAGGTGTTTGAATCGCACTGCTGTTGCCATAAATTAAATAGGAACACATGTATTCCCAATTATAGTCTGGCTTCTTCCCCAGGGCCTTAAAGAGGACTTCCATATCGGACGAGAATAAAAGACTTCCGTCAGGAAAAGGATAATAGAAAAAAGGGAGTTGTCCTGTGGAATCAACAATAACTTCAAGTTGTTTATTGTTTACATTCAGATAAACATATTTTCCCCAGACCTGATTTAAGACAGCTTCTGTACTTAATAATGACTGTTCTTTAA
>JACDGE010000047.1 GCA_013815465.1 Alphaproteobacteria bacterium
GTTTACATTCAGATAAACATATTTTCCCCAGACCTGATTTAAGACAGCTTCTGTACTTAATAATGACTGTTCTTTAAAGGTTTCTTTGTCTAATGCATCAGAACGTTCTTTCTCAAAAACTCGCCCCAATAAGATTGAAGAATCATTTTCCCATAGATCATCCATATCTTGTGTATTGGAGAGCTTTCCATAACACAGAAAAAGAGAATCTTTGCGCAACACTGTAGGGGAAGTTTCGGCAAAATCCCCAATGGCCCTTTTAAGATCTTCTTCTCTTAACGATTGAGGTCCAAAACTAAGAATTCCTGCATAAATCATATGGCGACCTTTCGAAAAGGCTCATTTAAAATGATGCCCAGTCCCTCTCTTAAGTCTTGAGAATCCATGACTGTCTTGCCATCACACTCAACCCATGCATGAGCCATAAAAGGGTAGTTTTGAACTCCAATTTCGAGATTACATCTCCATTTTCGCTTTAATGCCATAAGCACAAACGTCATAGCCCATTCCAAACATTTTGTACGACTCGGATACATAAGGCAGGCTTTGTTCACCACATTGGCGAGCTCTCTGAGTTCTTCATCTTGTGGGATAATATAGACTTTTTGAGGATTACGAGATTTCCGAATGAGCTGGATGGTCGGATAAAGTCCTTTAAACTTTATGTAGGTATTGACTTTAATGAGTGTCCATAATGCGCTCAACACATGAATATTGAGTCCCACATTTTTATTCTCTAATGGTAGTCGCCAGTCTACATTTGAAACTCCTTCTGAATGGGGTTTTTGATCAATTTTAAAAGGATAGGGGGCCACATCTTTTTCAAGAATGCCGTCATCTAACAATTTTTGAATATAAGTAGACCTCTGCAATAAATTTTGAGAATGGGATGCGGCGAAATGATCCTTATTTGAAGGAAGATCATTTCTCCCCAGCACGTTCATCAATAGTTCTGAAAATTCCTTAAAACATATTGTGTACTTGTCTTTCTTTGTGTCCAGAAGAATGAGCTCTTCTCGAAATTGCGTCACATAAATATGATCACTCAGATGATAATTCATCGCATGTCCTTTCTCTTTTTATTGTAGGAGTACAAGCATCAACCCCTTCACAAATTTAAGGAGTCAATGCTTGTCTTCTCTTTAATTACGGACGTCTGGTAAACATAAAGTTTTCTACTCTTGGTCCCTTGGGCATTCCGAGAGTTAATGTAGAAGCACTTGCCTCTAAAACAACGCCATATTGTGGATTAATATTTTCCATTTTTTTCTCCTTTTATTTTGTTGGCAAGAGAGAGGCTTAACAGCCCTCTCTTGAAATTTTATACTTTTAAAGGTTTAATATTGTTACTTTACATTTTCCATAATCGCAGAGAACTATGTCCTTCTTGAATAGGTCCTCCATATCCGCCTTGAGTTAACTCAGAGGCACTTACTTCTAAAACAACTCCAAATTGTGTATTAATATTTTCCATTTTTTCTCTCCTATCATAAATTTTTTGATTAATTTTTAGGGCCAAAATTCCATACGATTTTGTTCGATCTTCCCGCCACTTCTCATCCCTTGAGTTAATTCGGAAGCGCTGGCTTCCAGGACAACTCCATATTGCGTGTTAATATTTTCCATTGTTTCATTTCCTTCTTTATTAAATTTTCAGTTTATCGTTTTTTAACAACGAGATGTAAATCTACCTTCTATAAGTCCCGCCTTATAGCAGCCTTGTGTTAACTCAGAAGCACTTGCTTCCAAAGCAACACCATATTGCGTGATAATATTTTCCATTGTTTCTCCTTTTTTATTTAACCTCCCTGCCCAATTTCTGAGAAAGAGCCCTACTTGGGGGGAGGCATGTTGAGTAAGGCTCTTGAAATGAATTCTTCCAGTTTTGGGGTGTTATGAACATACGTAAAACATCAGTAGATTGGTTTAAAAGGATTTTAGTAAATTAATATATAAGCAAAAACAATGGATTAATGTATAAAGTTATTTTTATAATCTCAGGCGTCTACGTATTTCTTACGTAGACGGAGAGCACTAGATAGCCTCTTTATAAAGCATCCAAGAGGGTCTATTTTGTGGGATAACTCTGTGCGCAAGGGAGGACGAGAGGACTTTTGAAAATAGAACCATTTTTTTCTAAAAAAATCTAAGCAGTTCCCCGACGCCGAAAGCTTTAATCAGGCCTTAAAAAATAACAGAACAGAATTTTTATGAGCGAGCAACTGTGTTATTTATTCAGGTATCAAATGATTTTCATAAGCATTTCTAAAGATGGCATTGAGGATAATAAGAAGCATATACTTTTGGCTCCCCTTGACCAAATTCCACCAGAGCTTCAGGCCCCTGAATTAAAAATGTTGGGGTGAGGGGTTTCAAGGATAACCTATGATTACAGTGGAAAATGATCACAACTAGCATTAGAGGTGGTTTTGCCACAATCTATTGAATAAGGGACATTAAGTGGTTGATCGAATATGGATTTTTCACCTACCCCAGTCTCAGCAAGAATTTGGATGCGTGTACCTTTTTTAACATAAAAGTCCTCAATGAGATTTCCTTTTGCCATATTGATCCAGCCCATCCTTGCGTGCTGTTCCGAGCATATGTTCTCTCGGGGGGTAGCAATAACACGAATGAGGTACACTCCGTGCATGTGTAGCCTTATCTTCACACAGTCGGTATCTAAGGCTTTTGTGGAGGGTATAGCTAAAAGGCTAAATATAAGCCATAAAAATATAGAGTGTGTTTTTTTCATATTCATATCATCCCGATGATTAATAATTTAATTATTAATTAAATAAATTAATATATCATTAATTTGACAGAGATAAAACTTTTGATTTTTCACTTTCTACAAGACGCTTTTCTAGTGGAGCAAGCCGGTGAGTGAGCAACTGTATTTTTCATTCAAGTATCAAATGATTTTCATAAGCATTTCTAAAGATGGCATTGAGGATAATAAGAATTTTACATATGCAAGCTGTAATATCTACTTTTGCCTTTATTCCCTTTTCTTATAATCTTTGGTAAAAAGTTCGTATTTTAGGGTTGGATTTAATAGCTGAGTTGCCAGCCATATACAAACCACAACGAACAGTTTTTTGGCCCCCTTTTGTTTGTCGATATCCCTTAAGATTACTACTATCATGATTATAAGGAGCTACTTCCACAAGAGCTGGGATTTGTTGATGAGAACCCTTTCCCAACTCCGGCAACTCAGCAATAAGGGTAGCTGCTGTTAAATCTCCGATGCCTTTTTCCTGTATAAGAAATTTATGCTTATGAAAAAAAGATGTAGATTGTTTAACAAGGGTTTGAATTTTTTCGTCCACTACTTTTTGCTGGTTTTTAAAATGTTCTAATGTTTGATAAATCATCACTTCAATTTGTTTGGTATGATTATGCTCAAGTCTTTGAGATTCAAGGCACGTAGCTTCAATAATTTTTCTTCTTGCTAGCAACCATTGCTGTAACTTCTCGATTTTATGGGAAACATCCGTATAAGTTTTTAATTGTAATTTAAGGCCATGCTCTGCCAAAATCATAGCATCAATTTTATCTGTTTTAACGAGCAAGCCTTTTGCCTCAGCAAATTGGCGAATTCTAACTGCATTATCATAGAATATTATTTGTTTTTTAATGCCACACTTCATAGAGAAGTTCAGAGAAGTGAGACAAGTTGGATGAGCTAAGCGCGCCATCAAATAGCACTGTGAGCCGAGCTTGCCTCACTCTTGCAAACATAAAAAAGGCCTTAAGTATAGGAATGTTGAAGACCCTATTAATGGGGGCCTTTATGCAAATCAAAAGATTGCACAAGAACGTTTGTAGACTATACTCCTATTCAAGAACACAAGAATGTTTAGATGTTTATCGGAAAAAGTACGAAGACAAAGTTTACCGGGGGGAAACGCTTATTCAAGAAGGCGCTAGGGGAAAAGTAGCCCAAGAAATCCTTGGGTTTTCCCGCGCCACCTACTACAGAATGAAGAAAATTTTGAAGGATCTTGAAAGAGAAATTTCTCCCCCTTCAAAAAGGCCAAAAAAGATGAATAAACCTCGTTGGGGCTAAGAGAACTTCAACTTTTCCTCAAGGGACATCGCGAAAACCTAACCTATGGAAAAGAGAAAATCGCTAGAATTCTCAAGCGTGATCATGGCCAAACCATGAGTGAAAGCACCATTGGGAGGAATATAAACCATCTAAAAACTAAGGGTTTTATAACAAAGCCTCCGTTGGTTTTGCGTACAAAAATGAAACGAAACTTTAACAGCCACGCAAAACCTTTGGCTTCCAAGGAGTATAAAACCATGGTTATGGGGGTGCGGGTTCAGATAGACCATATGACGGTTGCCAAAAACGGCATATGTTTCAAACGCTTCCAAGCGAGGGACACACGCTCTAAATTCATAAATACGGCAATTTATTCAAATGCCAAAAGCTCCAGCGCCACACGCTTCTTGTTAGATTTTGTAAAGAAAGTCCCCTATACAATTCATTTTATTCAAGTTGATGGAGGGACTGAATTTATGGGTCAATTTGAGGATGTTTGTGCAGAACTTGGAATTCCATTGATTGTTTTGCCGCCCCGCAAACCTACCTATAATGGCGGGGTAGAAAGGGGAAACAGAATGTTCCGTGAGGAATTTTATAATCGCTCTACTCTATTGGCTGATTCGATCGGAGCCATGCGGTATGAGCTCACTAAAGCTACGGAAAAATATAACACCTACAGACCTCATCGTATATTGAAAGGACACACCTAGAGAGTACGTTAACAACAATATTCTTAAGGCCCCTTAAGTCTCAAAACATATGAACCCGCACATATAATTTATCGTCTTATTCATAATGATTTTTAATCCCAAAATCTTAAAAAGAGCTCTAATGAAGCCAAATGAATGAAAGGGCATAGATGTTTGGCATCCCCACTTCCAATGAGGTTTATGGTCCTTCGTAGCCCTTCTTCATCGACCATTCCCAGCTTTACAAAATGCCCCTCTAAGCAAAGGGAAAGAACACTTTCCAAATTTCGCTTAATTCCTAATTGAAAGAGCCCTGTCGTTTGGCTTTTATCCCGCCTCCACACCGTGTTAGTTTTGAAGGTATCACTAACAGATTTTCGCAAGGGATAACGATCATATCCCTTATCAAAAAGCTCATAGGTTGGAAAGGATAAGGCAAATTCCACGACGGGTTCATAAAGAAAAGGGTAATAGGTTGGGTCAATCTGATTGTCAATGGGCACATGGATGGATGCAAGCCCTTCATAAACAGCATTAATCTGATCGTATTTTCCAGGAAGAATTTTCTTTGGCAAGTGGGCATAAATAGGGTGTATGATACCCTGTGAAGTTTTTTGACGCGCCTCCTGCTTTACCCAGCAAGGAATTTCATCCATAGGTTTTTGAAAATTTCGTTTTTGGTTAGTGTGAGAAAAACTATAAGACCATAAGTTTGCTGCGTTCTCTCTGAGGACAGAGTAAAGTGGGTCTCGATAAAAGTTGGCAATATTTTCCAGTTGTTTTTTATATCCTTTGATCCCTTTTTCAAGAAGGTAGTCCGCTGTAGATTTTTTAGAGGGTGGTCTCATGAAAATATGATCACTTCCGTGGCCACTGATGAATGTAGAGGCTTCATGAGTAGGAAGATGCTCCGCTATAGTTTCTAACCACTTTAAGCTTATGAAGCCAGGTAAGGGTTTATTAGGCTTTAGAGGACGTTTCTTATATGAAGAATCAAAAGGAAGAGAGTTGGAAGCATCCACTTCGATAAGCTCAATACCCATTTCTTTGCAAACCTGGCGTGCATGAGCCAGTTCATTAGAGGATTTTACTTGAGAATGAAAATAATTTAAGGCGGTCAATTTTTGGTCTTTTGTCACAAGCTCTTTCAAACAATAAACAAGGGCGGAAGAATCAAGTCCTCCAGAAAGGCTAACGCATATATTTTTATAGGGTTCAATCCAGGGTTTTAAGGTATTTTGAAGAATGCTGACAGCATTTTTTTCCTGTAGATCTTGGTTCTTATAGGAATGCAGAGGATTCCAAAAAGGGATCGTCTTTCTTTCATTTTTTGTTATTTTTAAGCTACAAGCGGCCGGAAGTTCAAAAATATTCTTAAAGGGTGTTTGAATTGCACTTCTATTACTGTAAATGAGATAAGAACAAAGATACTCCCAATTATACTCCGGCTTTTGATTGAGGACTTTAAAAATAATCTCAATATCAGAGGCAAATAGAATGCTACCATCAGAAAAAGGATAATAAAAAAAAGGGAGTTGTCCTGTGGAATCAACAATAACTTCAAGTTGTTTATTGTTTACATTCAGATAAACATATTTTCCCCAGACCTGATTTAAGACAGCTTCTGTACTTAATAATGACTGTTCTTTAAAGGTTTCTTTGTCTAATGCATCAGAACGTTCTTTCTCAAAAACCCGCCCCAATAAGATTGAAGAATCATTTTCCCATAGATCATCCAAATCTTGAATGGCAGAGAGTTTCCCATAACAAAGAACAAGTGAATCCTTGTGCAGCACGGAAGGGGAAGTTTCGGCAAAATCCCCAACGGCCCTTTTAAGGTCCTCTTCTCTTAACGATTGAGGTCCAAAACTAAGAATTCCTGCGTAAATCATATGGCGGCCTTTCGAAAAGGTTCATTTAAAATGATGCCTAGTTTCTCTCTTAAGTCTTGAGAATCCATGTCAGCCTTGCCATTACACTCTACCCACGCATGAGCCATAAAAGGGTAATTTTGAACTCCAATTTCGAGATTACATTTCCATTTTCGCTTTAATGCCATAAGCACAAACGTCATAGCCCATTCCAAACATTTTGTACGGCTCGGATACATCAGACAAGCTTTGGTCACCACATTGGCGAGCTCTTTGAGTTTCCCCTCTTGGGGAATGATATAGGTGCTTTGCGTATTTCGAGATTTTTTGACTAGTTGAATGGTGGAATAAAGTCCTTTAAGCTTTATGTATATATTGACCTTAATAAGGGTCGATAAGGCGCGCAACACATGCATAGTGAGCCCAACATTTTTGTTCTCTAATGGCAGGCGCCAATCTACGTTTGAAATTCCTTCCGAATGAGGTTTTTGATCAATATAAAAGGGGTATGGGGAGGCATCTTTCATAAGGACGCCATCATCTAACAATTTTTGAATATAAGTAGACCTCTGCAAAAAATTTTGAGAATGGGAGGGTGCAATAGGATCAGCGTTTGAAGGAAGATCGTTTCTCCCTAGCACGTTCATCAATAGCTCTGAAAACTCCTTAAAACAAATTGTGTACTTGTCTTTCTTTGTGTCCAGCAGGATGAGTTCTTCTCGAAATTGCGTCACATAAATATGATCACTCAGATGATAATTCATTTTTCTTCTCTTTATTGTATTTTTCTTCACTTAAATTAAAATTTCAAGTGTAGGCGTTAAGCTTCTGCTAAAAGCTTAACGCCCATTTTGGAGCTACCTCTAATAGTACTTTGTTTAGGTAGATCCTTCACTACAAAGGCCGTCTCGATGCTAAGCTAACTTTGCAGCACTTTTTTCTAATGAAAAGTCATATTAGCTATCTAAACTAGTCTTTACTTAATATGTTTTTTAATTTTTTACTTTTTTATTATATGTTTAACAATTTCTGCCACGAAACCCTCCCCAAGATTCTCCCCAGCAAAACTCATTACCTTGAGTTAGTTCGGAGGCGTTTTCTTCCAAAACGACACCAAATTGAATGTTAGTATTTTCCATATTTTTTCTCCTATTTATTAATCCCCTTACCCACAATTTTTGAGAAAGAACCTTACCTGGGAGGGGGCATGTAGAGTAAGGCTCTTGGTAATGATTTTTCCAAATTGGAGTGGAAAACAATATCCGTAAAACACCAGTAGATTTCTTTAAAAAAATTTTAACAGATGAAATATGAATTAAAACAATTTGTTGTTAAAGAAGATTTTTTTCATAAACAAGGTTGTCTGTGTAATTCTTACGTAGAAGCCGATTTTAAGGTAGAATGTCGTCGCGGTCCGAGGCGCTTGAGGATGGGCTCAATGCGCTACCAGTTGCGTCGAAAGTTTGCTTTTTTTCCATTGAACGAAGATTCGCTGACTTCAATCTTTCCATGGAACCCTAAGCGGAATAAACATTAATAATCATTTGAAACGGCTGTATTAACTTTGACGATGCTGAGCCCCATTTCTAGAATGTGGATGGTTAAGCAAATTGATGTTAAGCCTCTTATATACCAGGATGATTCAATGAATTTAATAAAAGAACAAAATTCAACACATTTTCTAGTTTCAAGGCGTTTGCAACAAGTATTCATCTTAATTTAGCAATTTTTTAAAAATTAAAATTAAATTTTTTCTAATGATATTAAGATCTAAGCTGATACATATCAATAAATTTACGGGATTTATGTGACGCTCGGATGAGTCCCCCAAGAAATTAACATCTTTGACATAATTGGGGCCATTTTCAATAAGCTAATCTTCTCGAATATATTTTGCATATTTTTTATCTGGTAATGCGTGATTACAGATATACGCTGCATCTTCAATACTTCGTTTTTCTCACTTTATTTTACGCACACGGTGAGCTCGAATCATTTGATGAATCTATTTCCATTCCGGAAATTTACGAAGGGATTTATTTGCCTCAAAAACTTCATATATACGCTTCTCTATCCGATCCTGAGCAAGCTCCCAATCAGGTTTAAAGCGATTAATGGGTTTTTGAATTCTTATCCCATGCCCCAGCTTTTTTCTTAACGTTTCTTGGTTGTTTTTACTGGTGTAATCATGGGGACGTTTTCTGTCTCTGCTGCCTCAAAATGTTTTTTTAGCAATGAAGCACATCCATGATTACAATCCTCTCTGATAAAGGAAGAATTACCAGAAGCTCTTGCATCACTGATCTCGTGACCTTTTTCTTCTATGGGGATATGGCCAAGGACGATTTTGTCCGTGTCTGAGAAAATCTCAAAAAGTTGAATCGCTTTTTCTTTAATAATTAATCCAGGTAAACCCTCAGCTTTGCTGGGGGACTATTAAAGTTTGACAATTCCGGGGTCCATAGAATTCCAGTTGAACCGCTCAGTTCAAAAAAACATATGTTGATCAGTATTCTCAGTATTCCTCCAAAATACTCAGTAAGCCAAGTTATGGGGTATATTAAAGGAAAAAGGGCTATTTGCATTGCTCGAGATTATATGGGGCGAGGTAAGAATTTCACAGGCATGAGTTTTTGGGCTCGAGGCTATTTTGTTTCTACGGCTGGTAGGGACGAGGAAGTGGTAAGAAAATATATCCAAAATCAAGAAAAAGTTGATCGCCAATCTGAGCAGCTTCAACCGAAGCTGCTTTAACCGCTTTGAGCGGTTCACATTCAATACCTCCAGCTATGCTGAAGGTGATTCATTTTTGAAAGCTGGCTCTTAATGTCTTGCCATCAAAGCATATAAGCTTGCCTTTGGAAGGACCTCCTTCAAGTGATTTAGGTGCAACTCCGATAAGAATATTTTGGCTAGTTGAATAATTAAGAACTCGAAGACACATCAAATTATAAGTTTTTTTGAATATTTTAAAAATGAATTAAAATAAATTACCAAATATATTTGTAAATTTTCGCGGTTATTAAATTTGATAAAATACTAAACAATAATATATGCGCCAGGTTATACAAACGTCCTTCGCGATCCCGGTGATCAGGTATTTCTTTTAAAAAATCTAATGGAATATTTTTTGCACTTTTTTTATTAGAATTTCTAATTCGTATATCATTATTCCATAAAATCATATCAAAATTTTACATGCATTGAATCTCCCTGCTGGCCTACGAGGCATTTAGGAATTTTTATGCAGAATTAACCAACTATGAAAAAGCTAAGGTGGTTTTGGGACAGGCTATCCATTTATGATAAGAATTATGGAGCTGAGCATATTATTGTGGTTTAAACTTTAGACGATCTGGGCCAAGTTTATCTGCTTGAAGATCCTCAAATGTTAAGACTTAAAAAAACTCCACCAGGTATCAAATTAATATGACTTAGGATAGCCTGTAAATTTAAAATATAATGCAGTAACTTAATGCTTCCTTTGCTTTTTTTTGTTCGGGATGCCCTTCCTTTTGGGAAATTTCATTCAGTACATCTCTTCCAATATTTTTTTGTTCCTTATAGCCATCCTTATCTATTTGGTATAAAATTTTTGCTGCATCATACCTGTGAGGATGATTCTCTTGTTGAGCAATATTCTGCATAAAATTATAATATATACGCTTTTTAGTATGGAGGTGAGCATATGCCCATTGAGCATTCCATTGAAAGGGGTTCTCAGTATAACTTATTAAACTAAGAATATCTCTAGAATTTTCGTTAGTTCTAGAAGACGCTGCATTAACATATACATGTTCTAATTCTTGAATTGCTAATTGTTGATCTATTTCATCTCCATATTTTATCAAAACATTAGCTGCCTTTATTTGTATAACAGGAGAGCTCCTCTTATACAGACCATTATCCCTATAATAGTCATTAGGGCCCTTACTCATGTCATATAATTTCTGCCGTCCGAGTGTTTTATCTTCTGTATCGCCATAAACAAATAAAACCTCTGCAATATCAACGACATATGATTTTTTACATGCAATAAAAGAACATAATACAGGTCTACTAATCTTTTGATCTTCCTCTCTACTCCTCTTATGGAGGGCGATCGCCGCCTTAATCCATATCTTCTCCTCATTCCAGTTAAGATCTGTTCGTTTAGCTGCCAAACTATACCATTCTACTGCTTTTTTATAGTCCTGCTTCACCCTGAGACCATTGTTGTAAAGAGAAGCGACATGATATTGCGCTGGAGCATACTCTTGTTGTGCAGCTTTGAGGTGCCATTACTCAGCCTTTTCATAATCTTTTTCTACTCCGCCACCTTTACCGTAAAGTAAACCGATATTGTGTTGGGCTGGCGCATAATTTTGTTGAGCAGCTTTGAAGAACCAATCAAAAGCAGCTTTATAGTCCTCCTTTATTCTTATATAGGGCCGCCGCTCATAAAAGCCTACAATATAAAGAAAACCAAGATTATATTGTGCCTCAACATGGTTTTGCTGAGCGGCTTTGGTAAACCATTCTGCAGCTTTTTTATAATCCTCCTTCACTACATAACCATTTTTGTAAAAAACACCCATACAATACTGTGCTTCAACGACATTATTATGCGCTAAGCTATAATCTTCATGAAATTTTTCTACAGTAAAAAAAGCCGGCTTATACTTTTCAATAAATTTATCACTCTCAAGTTGACTAACAATGGAAAATCGAAAACCTTTGTCTTCTTCCATAGCGCACACTACCCGTCACTTTTTTAAAAGATGACATTTTTAGCCCTTTCCAAGAGTTTGAGGATGGTTTCTATGGTGTCATTTATGGAGCGAGCCGCGCATCTTTGAAAGTTAATCAGCCCTTGTTT
>JACDGE010000141.1 GCA_013815465.1 Alphaproteobacteria bacterium
TATTTGTTCTTGATGTGGGACGATCCTTTGAAAAGACAGTCAAGCTTTTGGGGGGCACATATCTTGAATTCTCAACCCACCCTCTTAGAGGGAAATCCCCCATCTGCATCAATCCCTTTTCATCCATTCCTTCTCAAGACAGTGAAGCAGCATCTGACGCTTTAGCTATGCTTAAACCCATTCTTTCCCTTATGGCAGCTCCCAAAGAGGGAACGCGAGATATTGAAGACACATACCTTGAACAAGCTATACAAGACGCCTGGAACAAAAATAAAAATGCCACCACCATTACGGACGTTGCAAAATTTCTTTTAAAGCGCCCCGATCCTATTGCAGTCTCTCTTGGGGAACGGCTCCATCCCTATACGGAGCGGGGGACTTATGGACGGTTTTTCAATGGCCCTGCAAACATCAACCTCTCAAGCCGATTGGTGGTTGTTGAACTCGAAGAACTAAAAGAACGAAAGGACCTTCAGTCGGTAGTCGTGCAAATGGTTATCTTGCAGATTACCAACTCCATCTATTTGGGGGATCGCAAAACACCGTCCTGCCTTATCCTCGATGAAGCGTGGGATATGTTGAGAGGCGCTCAGTCTGGCGTCTTTATCGAAACAGCTGCAAGACGTTTGCGCAAGTACTTTGGAGGCTTGGTCGTAGGCACCCAATCTATTAACGATTTTTATGCAAACCCTGGGGCGCAAGCAGCTTTCGATAATGCGGACTGGATGTGTTTGTTGTCCCAAAAGGATGAATCGATTGAGCTCCTCAAGAACTCAAAGCGACTGGCTATGGATCCAAGTATGGAGCGGACACTGCGGTCTCTCCGAACAGAGCAAGGGAAGTATGCAGAAATCATGATCAAGGGTCCTAAAGGCTTTGCTGTAGGTCGTTTGATTTTGGATGAGTTTTCAAAAATCCTCTATTCAACCAAGGCCGATGAGTTCGCGGCTGTTCAAGATCTTGTAGCTCAAGGCTTGAGTCTCAAAGAAGCGATTCAAAGAATTGCAGGAAGCCGGTCATGAGTGCACTCGTGAGACGTTTTCGAAAAAGCTTTACTCAAAGGATTTCAAGGCTTGTCCTCGGGGGGAAATGGGTAGGCGACCGAGTGGTGAGACCGATGAGCGCATCCTTAGACACGACAGAGGGCGAGGACCCTCGGTCAACGCTCCCGAAACAGACAAGCCGAAGGGTATATTGGATTTTTAGCCTTTGCTTCTTGTTTTGTTGGTTGGTGGTTTCTCAAACCCGTTTGAGAGAATGTCTATCCGACAGCCTGGACGGCATCAACTATGTGCTCTTTCTAAAGAGTAGCTCTATCCAACGGGGAGATATCGTCTCCATTCAAGGCCATTGTGAAGACCATGTGGGAACTCTCCCCAAATGGCCTTATGCCAAGTGGGTTCTCGGGATCCCAGGGGATCGGATTATCCAGAACAGAGACGGTATCACCGTCATTCCTAAAGAAAATGGCCCCTTAACTCTGTTAACCAAAACCAGTAAGGGGAAACCCTTAAATTCTATTACTGAAAATATCATTCCTGAAGGTTTTCTCTTTGTTGCTGGAGACAATCCCCAAAGCTTTGATTCCCGTTATGATGAATTTGGGCTGGTGCCCGTGGGGAAGGTTTGGGGAAAGGCGATCTTGAAATGGTAGTTGAAAAAATCAAAAATCATCAAAGAGGAATCCAGCTAATTATTCTTCTAAGCGGGATGTTTACGGAAGCTTGCTTTGCGAAAGATTGTGGAACGCAAGGCGTCATCTACCCTATCGAAGAAGTTGATCCTATCCAAATCATTCAGCAAAAACTAAAGGCTATGGAGGACAGTGGCGAGCTCAAGCAGCGTAACCTTGAGTTGCAGAAAAAAGCACGAGCATCCATTGAAAGGCCAAAGCCCGTTGAGGGCATCACACGAGCAACCATATCACGTACTTTTATATTTGATCCAACTTATATCGTTAAAGAAGACCTTTATGACCATCAAGGTCGTGTCTTTGCTAAAAAAGATACGAAGATTAATCCCCTTGAAAACATAAGTCTTTCTCAAGATTTGGTGTTCTTGGATGGAGATGATGAGGAACAGCTGGCTTGGGTCAAAGACCAACTCACTAAAAATACAGGAATCAAGCCTATAAGGCTTATTCTGGTGAAGGGGGCTCCCCTCAAATTAGCAGAAGATCTCGAAATACCTATCTATTTTGACCAGGGTGGGACTCTCACCACAAAGCTTGGGATTAGTCACGTACCTACGTTTGTAAGCCAAGTTAATCTGCACTTAAAGATTGAAGAAATCGTCTTGCCCCCCTCAGGTGAGTTGAGTGTAGAGGGGGCACAATGACAACTTACAATTTTTTGAACGGATCTTTAGACACAAAAAA
>JACDGE010000048.1 GCA_013815465.1 Alphaproteobacteria bacterium
AAATATATTTTTATATAGGTATATGTTTAAATTTTAAGTTAAGGAGTATTACGCATGTTTAAATTTACACTAACAACCGCAGCGTCCGTTTTTTTGTTGATGTCAGGCGCAGCTGATCTTTTTGCGATGGAGCCCTTGGATGATGATCACCCTGCTGAGAGGACAAGCAACAAAATTTTTCCAGACTTGTCGAACGAAATGGGGTCTCTTATTATAGAAGACGCTGCTTTTAAGCAATGCCTGAATAATGAACTTCCAGTGAATCTGGCGCTTGTTTGCAAGACATGGCATGCAGAAACTCAATATCATATGGAGCCAGGAAAACTCTGCTATAAAGCATGGTATGGTATCTTTGGACATGAAGATATTTATGAAACCTTTTTGAAAGGTGTTTTACTCTACAGGCCGATCCACGATAGTGATGAGGGGATGATCACGTTAAAAATATCAGAGCTTAAGGATACTTTGCCCGAGGGAGAAACGTCTTACAAGTTACTCAAGAAGAATCTACTCGAGGGAACCTTCGATTTATCCGCCTGTGGAAAGGAGGGAAAATATCACGTCATATCAACCGGACATCCCAAGGGGATAAACCCGGAAAACAAAAACAAGACAGAGATCTGGATTGCTCCCCACTTTATGATTGAAAAGAAAAATGCTAACGCTCCTCATTTTAACTGTATTATGGGGAATCGGGACAAAATTGCAGCCCCCGTAGGTGTGCTCTACACTTGCTGGGACGAGCGGAATGAATATTTTGATGACTGCACGACGAAGGACCTAGATTTCGTCTATGAAGATAATTTATGTAAATGGTATGGCGCGGCGGCGCCCGGGGGATGTCGCCTGGGGAGTATGGTTTTGTGTTTCATTTTTAAACCAGAATAAGGACTATTGAGCACAACCCAAGGAGCAACCTTAGCGCCTGGTATCCAACATGAAGAAATACTCGGCAGCAGCGCTTGAACACAGTCTTCAAACGCTGTTAATGACGAAAGTCTTAATTTTAGCAAAGCCACGCCCATTGACCGACGTATCTCCGCATGATCGCAAGGGTATCTGGTTTTTGTGCAGCTAAAGCCAACAGACGTGTCAGAAGATCCTTAAAATACGAATCTGTTGGGGCTGGCTCATTGACTTGATACTCGGATATGTCCCTACCGTGAGGGTTTCTCTGCAGAATGGCTTTCTAAAAATGCCGCAAACTCAGCTTCCACGGCTTGCAAGAAAAGGGCTTGGGTACCTTGACGCAAAACCGCTGTCAGTTGGTCTTTAAATTCTCCTGGCTGAACGAGCTCAATTACATTATCTTTTTCCACGTCGTATCTTTCCTTTCTTATGGAATTTATGGATGGCTTTCACCGCCATGCTACGCCACTTCTAGCTCCCATCACCAACTTTTGAGCTTAGCTCAGATTCTAAGATTAGCCAAAAAACAAGAAAACATATTGAAAAGTTGGCTGTTGGTATAACAATGCATTCTAGTTGGAAGGATGAGCATTCCTTAGGAGCCTGAATCATTAATTATATTGACACACTCCAAAAGAAACATGACATACACTAAACTCCCAAAAACAAGAAAAGCAACCCCTTGATGAAGCAAGGCGAGGGAAGGGGGCACCACAAAAAGCAACGTTAAGATGCCCAGAGAAACCTGCACGACAACCATGATCATCATAGCATTAAAAGCGTTTGTGAGGGCAGGGAAGGGATTAAGCTTACGTTGATACATCCAAAGTCCTCCACAGAATAAGGCCGTTGCCATCGCACAAAGTCGGTGAAGAAACTGTACACTCACGGGGTTTTCAAAGAGATCCCTCCACCAAGGGGTTTGGGTTAGAAATTCGCGGGGAACCAATGATTCACCCATCATAGGAAAGGTATTATAGAGAAGCCCTGCTTTCAGGCCGGCCACAAGGGCTCCACATTGGGCCGTTAAGAGAACCAGGAAAAGAGCGATGAATGAGGCTGTCTTTAAAGGGTTAAGGGGTATTTGAGCATACTTAACGGTAAGCCTATCCTGATAAATCCTCAGCGTCATCCATAAGGCCACCCCAAAGATCATAAAACCTAGGAAAAGGTGGGCACTTAAACGATAAGGGCTCACGTGGGGATCGTGGGTAAGGCCACTTTTGACCATAATCCAGCCCATGAGTCCTTGAGCAAAACCTAATATCCACAAAAGGATTAAGAGGGGTGCGAGCGCTCGATGCTGACTATTAAACACCATGAGAAAAGTGGGAACAAGCAAAACAAACCCAATGAGCCGCCCCCACAGGCGATGGATATACTCTAAAAAATAGATAGATTGGAAATCCGCTAAGGTCATTCCAAAGTTAATCTTTTGAAACTCAGGACTGCTTTGATATTTACTAAATTCAAGAACCCACTCAGCGTGAGTTAGAGGGGGTATAAAGCCCGTAATGGGCTTCCACTCCACAATAGACAGGCCTGAGCCTGTAATACGGGTTAAGCCTCCAATAAGCACCATTCCTAAGATCATGAAACAAAGGGCAATGAGGCTGACTTTAAAGAGTTTGTCACGGAATGACACGGGATCTGCCCCTCTGATCGTTGAGGTCCTATGGCGGAGGGAGAGGGATTCGAACCCTCGATACGGTTCCCCGCATACACGCTTTCCAAGCGTGCGCCTTCAACCGCTCGGCCACCCCTCCGCATGGAATAAGGGAAAATAGCCGATTTTATAGGTGTATGGCAAGCTTATTTTAATAAAAGTTCAGGGTTACTCATAATAATTCTACCCGCGACCGTGAGAAAATCAGCGTTCAGAAAGCTTTCTGTAGGGGAGCATATATACTTCAATGGTAATACTTTTGGGGAATACTGACCATGGGGTCCCTGACCCCTGGCCTACACCCCATAGTACATCTTAAATTCAATGGGCTGAGGTGTATGATCAAGGGCATAGACCTCTTCCATTTTCAATTGGATAAAGCCATCAATAAGGTCGTCAGTAAAAACACCGCCCTTCTTTAAAAATTCCCTGTCACGATCAAGGGCTTCAAGGGCTTGTTGCAGTGAGCCGGCAACTTGTGGGATTCCCTTTGAAAGTTCAGGCTCATAGAGATTTCCCTCGTGGGGGTCTCCAGGATGAATCTTGTTTTCAATCCCATCAAGGCCTGCCATCAACATCGCGGAAAAAGCAAAATAAGGGTTTGCGGCTGGATCAGGAAAACGCGCTTCAAGACGCTTGCTATTCATGGTTGGTGTGTGAGGGATCCGGATAGAGGCCGTCCGGTTACGCGCCGAATAGGCCAACATCACGGGCGCTTCAAAGCCAGGGATTAATCGCTTGTAGCTGTTCGTTGTAGGGTTCGTAAAGGCGTTAAGTGCATGACCGTGCTTGATAAGCCCCCCAATATAGTAAAGGGCTGTCTCCGAAAGATGCGCGTATTCAGTCCCCGCAAAAAGGGGCTTGCCTTCCTTCCATAAGGATTGGTGAACATGCATTCCAGAGCCATTATCTTGGTGAACAGGTTTTGGCATAAAGGTCGCTGTTTTCCCATAGGTTCGTGCAACATTTTTTATGACGTACTTATAAATTTGCAAATTATCCGCCGTTTTTGTTAATGTGCTAAACTTAAAGCCCAATTCATGTTGACTGGGGGCAACTTCGTGGTGATGTTTTTCAACCTCAATGCCCATTTGTTTCAAGGTAGCCAGCATTTCGGCGCGCATATCTACAGATTGGTCAATGGGAGCAACAGGTATATACCCGCCTTTCACGCCAGGGCGATGGGCTAAATTTCCTTGTGGATCCTCTCTTCCAGAGTTATAATCTCCTTCATCTGAATCTAAATAGTAAAAGTTATGGTTCATGGCGACATCATAGCGCACATCATCAAAAACAAAAAATTCAGCTTCTGGACCAAAGTAGGCCGTATCGGCAAAACCAGTCGCTTGGAGATAAGCTTCTGCTCTTTTCGCAAGACCCCGAGGATCCCTCCCATAAAATTTTCCTGTTAGAGGTTCGAGCACATCACAGTTTAAAATAAGGGTAGGGTGTGCTGAGAAGGGATCAAGAACAGCTGTAGAAAGATCAGGCTTCATTTGCATGTCCGAGTCTTCTATGTGTTTCCATCCTGCAATAGAAGAGCCATCAAACATAATACCTTGGTCGAGGACGTCATGATCAACTGCATCCACATGAAGAGTCATATGGTGCCACGCTCCCCGGGGATCCGTAAACCGGAAATCAATAAAAGAGACATTATGCTCTTTAATATAATGAAAAATAGATTCTGAATGAGGGTTTTTCATGAGTTTGCTCGCGATATAAAGGTTTCTAATCTTTCGTTTTGGCAACTATACCGCTCTCAATGTGTAAGGAAGTTCATGGAAGAACGCAAGAGAGAATTTTAATGTCTATAAAAAAGGCGTAAAAGCTATGGAAATAGGAACAAATGGTTATATTTTTTTACAATGGTTAAAACTGAATTGCTAAAAAATGAAAAATGAGATTTTTGTGGATTATTGAATTAGAGTTGCTCCCACCATGGCAATGGGGCGGAGAGGCAAAATTTAATTAATGCATTTTTCTTTAAACAGGAGTATAGTTATTAAGTTAACATAAGATGAGTTTTGGGTATGCAAGCGGAAACAGAAGAAAATTATTTTCCTTATTCTTCTCCCATTAGTTTATTGGAAGAGTTTTTTTTTCAATTTGAATGGAATTATGACCAGACGAGTGAAAATGAAATTGCAGCAGAAGCAGAAGGAAGATGGTGCAACTATCGTCTTTTTGCGATGTGGCGGCAGGATTTAGAATGTCTCATTTTTAGTTCAATTATTGACCTTAAAATTCCCGCAGATAAGCGTAATTCTGTGGGTATTCTGCTGTCTCTTTTAAACCCAAAAATTTGGCTCGGGCATTTTGAAGTTATGCCCCATGACGATGTCCCCACTTTTAGATACAATTTGGTTTTGAGAGGAAGCACGGGGGCTACTCATGAGCAAATAGAAGAAATCATAACGACAGCAGTTATAGAGTGTGATCGACTTTATCCTGCACTCCAATTTGTCTTATGGGGCGGGAAAAACCCTGAAGAGGCACTTCTGGCTGCTATGTTGGATACCTGCGGAGAAGCTTAATGGCGCTGAAGGTTGCCCTCGTTGGCTGTGGTGCGATAGGATCAGCCCTCTTGCAGGGGTGGCTGAGCCTTGCGGACTCATCTGAAAGGTTCGAAAAGTTTTGGGTTATCGCCCCTCATCGCGAAAAAGTAGAACCCTTTTTAACAGATACACGTGTTCAGTGGCTTATTTCTGCTGAAGAGCTTCATCTTACACCTGATATTATTGTTTTTGCACTCAAGCCCTATGTTCTAGAAGGTATTTTGCCCTTCTATACAACCCATAAGAGCCTTTTTATTTCGGTCGCTGCAGGAAAACCTCTTTCCTTCTATCATGAATTTCTTAGTCCTTCCGCCCCCCTTATCCGCGCTATGCCGAATACGCCTGTAATAATTCATCAGGGGGTCATAGGTCTTTTGACAATGACGGACCTTACAGAGCAACAAAAGGGCATGATTGCAACCTGTTTTCAAGGTTTGGGCCTCTGTGTGTGGGTGAACTCAGATGATGAGCTTGATAAACTAACAGCTATTTCTGGTTCAGGCCCCGCCTACGTGTTCGCTATGATTGAGGCTTTGGCAAAAAGTGCTGAATCCTTAGGGTTTGATCCGAAGACAGCTCTAGATCTTGCGCTCCATACGTTTTTAGGGGCTTCATACTATGCCCAGCAGTCCGAGGAGCATCCCTCCCTTTTACGCCAAGGGGTAACGAGCCCTGGGGGAACTACAGCTGCAGCGCTTAGAGTTTTAGAAACTGGGAAGGTTGGCAACCTTATCAACGATGCGATAAATGCAGCTTATCAGAGAGCACGGGAGTTGAGTGAATGAAAAACAAAGCCTTCGAGGCCTGCCTTCGTGTTATTGAAAGAGAGGGATGGAAAGCCTTTTCATTTGCCAAGGCGTCTCAAGAATCGGCCATTCCTTTACACATTTTTCATGATCAATTCTCATCTCCTGCCGATGTGATGCTTCATTTATTCCGCAGGATTGATCAGGACGTTCTTAAAAACATAGACTCTTTTGATGGACTTTCTCCAAAAGATACCTTATTTGATATTCTTATCAGCCGTTTTGAGATGTCTCAACCTTATAAACCTGTTCTTAAAAGTTTTTGGGGGGATTGGATGATGGCACCCACGGAGGCCCCTGCAGTGGTTTGCCAAGGTTTTTCCTCTATGGCCTGGATGTTAGAAGCTGCAGGTCTTGAATCCCGTGGGATCAAGGGGCTAATGCGCATTCAAGGATTAACGACACTTTATCTTTTAACACTTAAAACCTGGCTTACAGATGATAGCCCGGATCTAGGAAAGACAATGGTTTTTCTCGATAAAGGGCTTCTTAAGCTTGAAAGAGGTGCCCGTTTTTTGAATTTCTAGCGCCTCTTGCTCGTTATACTGTGCAGATTAGTCGATACCTAACTCAGATCTTGCAGTTCTAAGAGCTGCAAGATATTCCTTGGAATGGGGAAAATCCGCTGCAAAACATTCTAAATCCATAGCGTATTGTTTCTGTGCACCTTGTCCTCCTGCAGAAAGTATGTCACTTTTTAACTCCCGCACTTGTTTCTGAAAATCAACATCACGGTTTGCCACCACAGATTGACCTGTCTTTTCGATCATAATCAATGTGCTGTTCCGCCTTTTGTTGAAAGGGTTTACTCCCTTAAAAGCCTGAAAAGATTGTATATCCAACTTATACTCATTTTCTAACTCATTTTTAAGGGCAGAAATTGCCTTTAGCCGGAATTCGTCTTGTTTTGAGCTATCCCCTACTGGGTCTTTTACATTTGCAGAGAAGGGGAAAAATTGCGGCTCTTTGATTGCATCGTCGAAAACATAGAGCATATAGTGGTCAAAATAGAGTTTTCCATTTGGCTTCAACAAAGCCAAGGCATTTTCATAGGTTCGTTGAGTTTGGAGAGTTTTCATTTCAATGTATTCCAAGTAAACGGTATCAAGAGTAGCTAACAATGGCTTAATTTTATCTTCATTTACGAAATTATTGATTGATATATTAATTTTTATTTGTGCATCATTTCGTGCATTTGGTTCAAATTCACTTGGGAAGTTTAGTGTTATAGCTCCTGGGTGTGTATGGTCGCTAGAGTCTTCAGCCTTAAAGTTATGATAACAACCAGCAAGCATATGCTTTCCCCACGCATTATTTATTTGTTCTGTACTCTGGAAGGTTACAGGTTGATTCTTTTTCGCTATTCCGACAGCTCGGTTCTCTTTTTCTGATATGGGGTACGCTTCCATTGCGAAAAGAGGAGTTGAAGATAAGGCGAAGGCACTAAGGAGACCAAAAAAATTAATTTTAAACATAAAAAATTTACCATACAATAATTGTTAATTAATATTTATATAAGGCGTTATAAAAGAGATTTCAATATATAGTAACGTCCTGAACCCGACAAAAAGTCGTAACCTCAGTGTCCTGCCTGTAAATATTAGGTGTTAAGCGGCTCCGCCTCGCAGGAGCGTGTAATCTCCCCTAAAGAAGCACTAAATTTAAAAATAAGTAAAAAGATAAAATGGACCTCTTTCGAAACTCCCTATGCTACCCCAAAGTTGTCATGCTGAACTTGTTTCAGCATCTAAAAGAAATCCCGAAACAAATTCGGGATGACAGTGGAGTGGTAGTGAGAATGAGTTTCGAAAGATGTCTAATGGATATTTTTAAGCCTAAAGACCACCTTGAAATCCATCAATCGTAAATAGTGATGGATTTCTTACTTTTGAAGGGTACATCAGCTTGTTTGTCGGCTCGTGGCGTAAATTGGAGACAATGCTTCTTACGTTGTGCTATCTAGTAGGCCTTGGAAGCCTCATCCCTTCCAGTTTGGATTACTAACGAGCTGACGCGCCCGTATTCAAACGATCACGCAAACCTTTTCCTGCTTTAAAGAAGGGAACATATTTAGCCCCCACGTCCACTTTTTCACCTGTTCGAGGGTTACGACCAATTCTTCTTTCCCGATGGCGGACAGAAAACGCGCCAAATCCTCGTAATTCAACTCTGTTGCCTTTCGATAAGGCTGAGCTTATTTCGCCAAAAATAACGTCCACTGCTTTTTCAACTTCCCGAGCAGATAGATCTGGAAATTGTTGCCCTAATTCCTGCATTAACTCAGATTTTGTCATATTACCCTCGTTGTTTTTTTTTATCTTCTTAATATAATACATCTTCTTTCGATTAAAAACAAGTGCATGAGTTACAATGCTAACTTATCCAATTTCTCCACTCGGCGCTCATGACGCCCTCCTAGGAAGGACGCACTCAGGAATGCTTCCAAGCAGGCCACAGCCTGATCCTTTCCAATCAAGCGTTCTCCTAGAACGAGGATATTCGCATCATTATGCTCACGTGCAAGTTTGGCCAGGAGTTGATCGCAACAAAGAGCAGCGCGTATGCCTTTAAAGCGGTTAGCCCCTATGCTCATTCCTAGGCCGCTTCCACAGATCAAAACGCCCTTAGCGCCAGAAAGGACCTCTTGAACAACTGGTTTGATATAATCAGGATAATCAACAGAGAGGGTGGAATGAGTGCCGCAATCAATGATGTTATACCCCCAATCACGAGCGATCTCTTTTAAGTATTCTTTGTACTCCAACCCCCCATGGTCACTCGAAAAGACTAAGGTCCCTTTAGAATTTTTCTGCGTACCTTGTATAATATTCACGGGCGTTTCTTCCATGTTCCTACCTCTGATCTAGTTTTAATTCGATGCGACGGTTGTTTTCATCTGGCACCCCCTTTTCGAGCGGATGAAATTCTCCAAAACCAGCAGCAGCTAAATGCTCAGCTGGGATACCCTCGTTAATTAAGAATTTAATAACGGCAATGGCTCGGGCCGCCGACAGTTCCCAATTTGAAGCAAATTTTTCTGTATGGATGGGGCGATTATCCGTATGACCATCAACCCGCAGAACCCAACTAAGATCTGCGGGCATTTTTAAAGATATTTCTTTAAGGGTTTTTGCTAATTGCTTAAGCTTTTTCTCTCCTGCACTTTGCAGTGTTGCTGACCCTGATGGGAAAAGAACTTCTGATTGAAATACAAAACGATCGCCGACAACCCGGACATCAGATCGTTTTTCAAGAAGTTCTTTCAATTTTGCAAAAAACTCTGAACGATATTTTTCGAGCTCTTCAACCTTTTGCACAAGGGCTGCGGCCAGTTTCTGGTCTAATGCTTCAATCGTCAACTTTTGTTCTATTCTGGTTGTTTCAGCCACTTCCAAAGCGCCATTAAGAGCTTGAAGCTTTTGGTTAAGATCCTCAATTTGCAACTGAAGAGAGGCCAACAGGGCTTCAGCTGTTAAAGCCCGCTGATCTGAAAGGGCTATTTTTTGGGAAAGATCTGTTTCAACTTGGTTTTTCAACGCATACATCTGATGTAGCTGTTGCGTCGTTGATTGAAGGACAGTTGTTAAGTCGGTGTTCTTTTTTTCTTCAATTTTGAGAAGGCTGGCAATTTCATGCAACTTTGCTTGAAGGGAATCGAGCCCACGTTTACTACCTTGCAAGGCATCGGAGAGATATATCTGCGAAACGACAAAGATCATGAGGACGAAAATCATTACAATTAATAGGGTTGCTAAGGCATCCACAAAGCCTGGCCAGACATCTAAGCTAACCCCTTTTGGACGGCGGGTCCTCATCATTATTTAACTCCAAATAAAGAGATTTTAGCTCTCTCCTTGAGCCTTTGTAAAGCCGGCAACGTCATTAAACTCATAAAGCTTTTCCATATTCATCCATTGGTGAGTTTGGCCGAGCTTAGCGATTAAATCCAAAATATCTTGATCCTCAATGGCGGGCAGACCCTCTTTCCTGAAAAATCTGACACGATAATGATCTACGGATTCCGTTGTAATCCCTTTGATAGGCGGATAGACTTGGACGCTGCGGCTAGATATCATTTTCAAATAGAAAGGGGAGGGGAGCGCAATTTCTTCCAAGCTTTTTCCCAGAGGTTCGGCGGGAAGAGGGCTTTCAAGATAGATATCTACGCCCACCGTGGTCCGGGAGTCCTTGTCGACAAGGTCTTTTACGGGAGAGATCTGCAGTGGCTTATAGACGCGTGGGGTCCAAAAATCTGTTTCTTTTCCCAAGTTATGAATAATTCGGTCCGTAAAGGCGGTGGTGGTGAGGGGTGATACTTTGTCCAAATCTTGCGTAAAAGCCTTTTCAATTCCAAAAGTGTACAGAAGGGATTGCTCAATCATATGGGCTGCTTCAAACTCTTTTAAATAGCGAAGCATCAAAACCCCTGATAATAATACGGCGGTTGGATTTATGACGTTTTTTCCTGCATATTTTGGAGCAGAACCATGGACAGCTTCAAAAATAGCTGCATGATCGCCAATATTTGCAGCTGGCGCAACGCCAAGCCCACCAATTAGACCTGAAGCCAGATCGCTGATGATATCACCCTGCAGATTCGTCGTAACAATGACATCGAAATTTTCAGGATGGAGAACAAGTTGATGAGCACAGTTATCAATAATAATATGCTGCGCTTCAATGTCTGGATAGTCGGAAGCCACTTCCTCAAAAACGTTTTTAACGAGGCCTTCGGTTAGCTTTAAAATATTAGCTTTTGTAGCGCAATGAACTTTATGACGTCCTTCCGAGCGGGCTAACTCAAAGGCAAAGCGGATGATTTTTTCTGAGCCCTTTCGCGTAATGAGCTTTAGCCCGATGGCGGTGGTTGGTGTTTGAAGGTATTCGATCCCTGCATAAAGGTCTTCGACGTTTTCTCTCACCACGACGAAATCGATAGCCCTATCACTATAGGGCGTACGAATTCCAGGAATGTTTTGCACAGGACGAGTGTTGGCATAGGTTTCAAAGAGGGCACGAAGGGTGACATTAGCGCTCTTTTCCCCATAGCCCACAGGCGTTTCCAGGGGCCCTTTCAGAGCGACTTTCGTTCGGATGATGGAATCTATCGTTTCTTGGGGAATGCCCGTGGCAAGGCCTTTCTTAAAGACGTTAGCGCCTGCTTCGCAGACTTCCCAATGGATTTTAACACCCGTAGCATCAATAATACGTTGAGTCGCTTCAACGACTTCTGGTCCAATTCCATCGCCTTTGATGAGTGTGACGGTTTTTGTCATGGTTTGGATTCCTTTTCAAAAAGATTTTTGTAATTCTACCATGGAGGGTACACTATACACAAGCAATCCTGTCCGTCTCCACGGTAAACGCATCTAAATGTTAGAGTACGCCTGTTAAGCGAAAAAGAGGACAAGTTACCCCCAGGCGTCATTCCCGCGAAGGTGGGAACCTAGGTAATTTCTGGTATATGTTGTACCTAGCAGAGTGGGTGTAGGCATCGTCCTGGGTTCCCGCCTTCGCG
>JACDGE010000142.1 GCA_013815465.1 Alphaproteobacteria bacterium
CAAACAAGGGCTGATTAACTTTCAAAGATGCGCGGCTCGCTCCATAAATGACACCATAGAAACCATCCTCAAACTCTTGGAAAGGGCTAAAAATGTCATCTTTTAAAAAAGTGACGGGTAGTGTGGAGAAGGGCTATGACTTACGGGTAGACCCTATTGGCATTATTCCTCAAGAGCATCTAGGTCCTGTGCGCATGCGCCATCACATGAATGAGGCAATTGCCCGCTCGCAGCTCCTTCAAAAATCTAATGAGAAGCTGGCTCAAGATCCTGAGTGCGTACTGGAGGAAATGACACGCAATCGTTCGGTCTTTACCGAGAAAGATGTCGCATTTTTCTTGCAAAAACATGTGCCCTCAGAAGAAATGGCGGGTCTTTTAGAGAAAACATTGGCACACCACGATGTAGTTCCTTTGTATGACAAGGATAGTGCTCAAAAGACGATCTATTTCACAACGAAACATGTAAGGGCTGAGGAAGAAAAGCTCCTGCGGTTTGCCGACACTATTGCGAATAAGTCTACCTTTGCCTTGCCAGTAAATCTTGCTGAGAAGGGGATGGCGGGCAAAACGTTAAGCTCTGAGCAAAAAGAAGCCTTTGATCTCTGTGTCAGCTCTGAACAGAACCTTTGTATTATTCAAGGCCGCGCGGGCGTTGGGAAAAGCTACGTTTTAAACGCGATCCGCACGGCTCATGAGGCGAGTTGTTTTCGGGTTCTGGGGCTGGCTCCCACTCATAAAGTCGCGATGGACCTCAGACAAGACGGCTTCGCGCACGCTAAAACCTGCCACTCCTTTTTGTTTGCTTATAAGAACGGTCGAGAGAAACTCGACTCAAATACGCTTGTGGTCGTGGATGAAGCCGGCATGCTGGGCACAACTCTTTCTGTTGAACTCTTTAATGTGATTAAGAATAGCGGAGCTAAACTGGTTCTGGTTGGGGACGATCGACAGCTCAGCTCGGTTGAACGCGGGGGCACGTTTAAATTTTTGAGTGAGCGGTATGGGGCCGCTGAACTGCGAGATGTTCGACGCCAATCGGTTGATTGGCAAAAGGCCGTATCTGAGGCTCTTGCAGAGGGCAAAGTTAAGGATGCTGTTTATTTACTCGAAGAAAACAAAGCCATCTCTTGGACGCCCACAGCGGAAGAATCTCTTACAGAGCTTTTGAAGGACTGGTCGAAGGACAATCTGCTCAAACCCCACGAAACCCGTCAGATCATCACCCAGAAGAATGTGGATGTGGACGCCTTAAACCAAGGCGTTCGAGATATTCTCCGCAGCAGAGGAAAACTCGGAGATACGGAAATTGTCTGTACCACACAAAGAGGGAGAGTGGCCTTTGCAGAAGGAGACCGGATTCAGTTTACCAAGACAGATAAAGCCCAAGGTCTCATGAATGCCAGCTTTGGAATAATTGAGCGCATTGATCTTAAGACCAAAAGAATGACCATACGACTGGATAACAAAGAGATCAAAGTAGTTAGCCCGGATGCTTACGATGGCCTCCGCCATGGGTATGCCTCAACAGTTTATAAGGCGCAAGGATCGACCTTGGATCATGTGTATGTCCTGCATAGCAGAGTCACTAATCAGTCCACAAATTATGTGGCCCTAACCCGGCAAGCGAAGTCTTTGGAGTTGTATGTTTCTCACGACGAAACACCCTCAGAGGCGGCCCTCATCCATCAGATGAGCAGGCAGGATGGAAATGGCACAAGCCTTGTGTTCGATACGCTTAATGACATTGAAAAGAGGCAAGAAGAGACACCCTTTACGACCCAGCTAAAACATGGTGCAGAAGCACTGCTTACTAAGATTAAGGATGCATTTCACAGACACGAGAAATTTTATCAGTTTGAAAAACCTAAGAATTTGGCGATAGAAAAGGCTGAGGTTGTGGCTCCAGATGTTCAAGCTAACCAGGATCCAACTCTATCTAGTGATGGCGAGAAAGCGCAAGGCCTTCAAGGGACTCAAAAACAACAAGTCCCTCAACCCGTGCCATCTTTGAAAGATATCAAAAGTCTCAGCACGGTCATAGATTCCAAGGTCGTTGAGGAGGCTCTTAAACAAAATATGACCTCATTTGCAGATGATATTTTCTCTTCCATAGGAGAACCTTACAATCCCGCTTCTTCCTCGAGCCAGGAGCGTCGTTATGGAAAAAATGGTCATATAGCAGTCAATCTTAAGACGGGGGCCTGGATTGATCATAAGAATAGCGAGATGGCTGGAGGACCCCTCCATATGCTCACTAAACTCAAGGGGCTCGAGTTTAAAGAGGCTTTGGAATATGGGGCGTCCTGGGCAGGATTATCCC
>JACDGE010000143.1 GCA_013815465.1 Alphaproteobacteria bacterium
CCTAAGGCCCCACAAATCCGTCTTATGCTTGCCCCATAATGACTGTTTAGTTCATTGATGAAATCACGTCGATCAGCAGGCTTTAACCTTTTTTTGATAAGACATCCTGTAGCATCTTTTTATCTAGACTGAGCTCGGCTACAAGCTGTTTAAGCTTCCTGTTTTCTTCTTCTATGACTTTCAACCGCTCTACCTCAGAAGGTAACAACCCTCCATATTTCATTTTCCATCTATAAAAGGTCGCTTGGGACACTCCAAGGTTGGTCTTGACCCTATAAATAGGACCAGTAGATTGAGAAGTTTCTCATTAAGATAAGATAGAAAAAAAGAAATGATTTTTTGAATGCCATAGGGCACCTCTATTAACTAAATAATCTTACAAATAAATATTTTGTAAAACAACTTAACTTTAAATAACTTGTCAAGTTTGATTTATTTTTAGTGGGATGCCTAGTTATTTTCCATAATGAAAAAATTAGCCCACTTCGCAATACGCTAGAAAGTAGAAAATCTATAATTATTTCAACCAAAAAATGCACGATAATCTATAAAATGGACTTGCTCTTAGAAAAAGAATTTGTTGTACTATGCATACATAAGAAAAATTTAAGTAGAGGGGCTATTAAATGAAAAAACTAATGATGATGATAAACGTATTCGTTGCATCCACAACTCCATTGTGCTCGATGGAGGATGACGCATCGAATCTAGAGTCCAAAGGCATAACCACCCAACCTGCTGGCCACCATAGCCATGCTATCTTGCACCCTGGCTTCGTATATCTTGACGAAATTGATTCTACTATAAGGCAATCTTTAAGATACTTCAGCAATGATAATTTTACAGGTCGTCCAATGGTGGGCTACAATTCTTCGCGAATTATCCTTACAAAAGAGACAGCCAACGCATTGGCGAAAGCACAAGCTCTTTTTAAAAAAGATGGTTACTCCATTGTTGTCTACGATGCATACCGTCCTCAGACCACGGTGGATTCTTTAGGGGAATGGAGTAAAGATCCTAATGATCAAAAAATGAAAGCGTGGTTTTATCCTCGAGTAGATAAAGAAAAAGTTTTTGAACTAGGTTACGTTGCTGAAAAATCAGGTCACAGCAGAGGAAGTACTGTAGATCTTTCTCTCATCCTCTTAGAAACTCCCCTTCGAAAGATCAATCCTTTACCCCGCCAATTACAAGATGGTTATGAAATTCTTTTATTAGATGATGGAACAATGGATATGGGCTCTTCTTTCGATTTATTTGATAAAGCTTCTCATTATAAAAACAATTTAATAAGTGAAGTCCACCAAAAGCACCGTACCTATCTTAAAGAAATTATGGAATCTTGTGGTTTTGCCCCTTATGCGGAGGAATGGTGGCACTTTACATTAAAAGATGAGCCATTTCCTGACACTTATTTTGATTTCCCAATCAAGTAAGGGCAGAACCTGAAGGGGGGGGGTGAATCTCATTTCTCAGGCCGGAAGAGCTCGGGGAGCGCATTAGTACAAAATAGCCTTACACAAAGCACTTGAACTTTTAGTCTATATGCGGTCCGTAAATACTTGAGAAGAACCTCTCCTTGTACTTGCAATGGCTACAAGCAACAGCATATCTTTGCATCTCGCTTTTCTTATTTTTACCCAAGAATAAGATTAAAGGTTCACGCCTACCTTACTGCCTTCAAAATAACTCAAGTCGAGTAATAATCAAGACCTCGGATAAACTAAAAGGTCATTAATGTGAGCATTCAGCACCCTCAATTTTTTCATAAAGCAATTTTTTCATAAAGATTTAGAAATTAAAGACCGTGAAATAACCTATCAGGGTTATCATCGAATGGAGCGTGTTCATTTCCGGCATCGTTTTTTTTCTGGTGGATGGTCACCAGTTTTCACGTGGGAAGTCCTTAAAACAGATAATGCAGTGGGTGTTTTAGGGTTTGATCCTGTATTAAACAAGGTTGTCTTAATCCAGCAGTTTCGTATTGGAGCTGTGGATGGTAAAGAAAGCCCATGGCTACTTGAAATAATTGCAGTGTCAATTAAAAAAATAATGACAATTGTGAACAGACTGCACACCGTGAAGCTTTTCTAGTTTAAAATTAATAGAATTTTAAACTTTCAATGGGGCAGGTTTTGTTTCATGTTTGTAGCAGGCAGACAGACGGAGAGAAAACAACTTAATGAAAGGATAAGAAAAGGACAGTCGAATCTAGCCGCTAATCTATTATAGGAAAACATTTAAGCAGTTAGAATTTATTTTTTCTTACATGAATTGTTATGAACTAATTTATTAATTTTATAAGAAAAGCATGGAAG
>JACDGE010000144.1 GCA_013815465.1 Alphaproteobacteria bacterium
CACAAATCCAACAGCAACCACCATTTCAATATTGTTTATTAAATTGAGATAAGGTAGAATATGTTCACGTCAAAACTCTATCAGTTTTTCGATCATCCGTGGTCCGACCCTTGGGGGTCACTTCATCTTTTCCCAGAGTTTGTGTTCCTTAGCTTTTAAAATAGCCCCTAAGCGTCCAAGATTATATCCAACAATTGCCAACGCAATATAACGCTTAAAGCCACGAATTCCGTGATCAGGGCAGTAATCTAGCCCATGAACTTCTAGAGCATTGATAACAGATTCTACAGCTGAATGTTGGCGACGGGCTCTGAGAAAATCCTCGCTATTTTCCAGCGCTCGGGCTTGTTGAGACAACTTCCCCTTCCTTGGTAAAATAACACTGGGCAACTCATTTTTTAAGTTTTCTTGATTACTTGGAGAATGAAAGCCCTTGTCATAACTTACCTGAAATAAATTGGGAAATCGTTTCCTTGCTTCTCGCGCCATGAAAATGGCGATTTCCTCATCTGATTGTTTTTCCATTACAAGATGGTGCAAAATAAACTGATGATGGTCTTCCAAAACGCAAACCTTTACTCCTAACTCCACAGGAACCCCGGCTTTCCCTTTTGAAATCCATTCCGTATGAGGCTCAAATATGGAAAATACTTTCTCTTCATGGGGGATCGCTTCGTCATGGAGAACGCGTCGCTCAATTTGGTTAATTTGCCGCTCCGCATGTTTCGTGAATTTCTCAATTTCCATTTTTCTGATTTCAGTCAATAAGTTGCCATCATTAAGCTTTAAAAGTGTGGTTTTTGCTTTATTTAAAAAATCTCGGGCTGTGGAAATATAATGCTGGTGTGCTTCTTTTATATCTTTTTCGAGTTTGTTCTTCATTTCTTCTGATCTTGGATTTCCGCGTTTCTTGTTTTGAGCTTTACGCATTAATCTTTTCAGAGACTTAAAATTATAGTGATGCTGCCGCCAGTCCGTTAGGGCATTCTCTTCACACAGAGCGGCTGTTAAAGCAATAACCTTACGCATAGCATCAAGAAGTAAATTGATATCAGTTGGATAATGAACATTTGTCTCAACAACGAAGGAATCACAACGTCCTTTTAGGAGCGTATCATCTTTTTTTTTAAGAGGGCATGCCCAGTCTTCACCACGACTTGATTGATTTTATCGAGAATTTCAGGTGTCAATAAACCCACATTGTCTTTGATCGTTTGAAGTTCATAATAATACTTATCAAAAACAGAAGAATGGCCAAGCATTTGACGAAGAATGGAATGATTATTCGTTAACTCGTGAAGCCGATCATAGTCACAATTCAAATTTACCCGAAGGATTGCCAAAACGAAAACCTTCCAGAGTTCCATGCCCGGGCGGCCATTTTTCTTATTTATTTCTGGCAATATAATTTTATCTAGAATTTTAAAGAGATCTTCTCGAATTTCGAGATTTGTATATAAATATTGCAAGCCTTTTAGGATTTTTGGAATATCGTCACGAGATTTTGGATCAAAAGTGATTTTAGAAATATCAACTTCACCAAGTTGCATTTGTGGGTTTATTGCGGCTCTCATTTTTATTGTCCTATCATCAAGATTTGAGCAATTTTTATAATCTCAATATACAAAATTTTGGAAAATTTTTCACTTGGTTTTTGGCAATGAAGATGATTTATTTTGAAGCGGTCGAGCTGAAATTGTTGGGATATTTTTAACGAAGTTTTCTCGAAAACGATCAATTCTGCTTCATTTCTAAGCAAAACTCACAAACTTGCGGCAATTTGAGAAAATCTTCAGGTCATTATTTGGATATAAAAGTTACGCAAGCTCTCGCTTCTAGCGCTTTTCTGCCAGACACTAGTTACAGGCCTACGCGTATGTCTTTTTGATTTGGAGAAAGACAAAGAACGCTTTCTTGCAAATACGCCAAATGAGAACCCACAAATAATAGGGTGGGATTCAGATGGCTCGAGCATAATTGTAGCCGATAATTATCATACAACGACAGCTCTTTATTCTCTGCCCGTGGATGGAGGAGTCCCTCTTCGTTTGCCACTTGGGAAAATAAGTCATTTTCATTTTCCCCAACTTAATGAGACAGGTACGTATATCGGTTTTGTAGGAGAAAGCTCCTCCTTGCCCCCAGAAGTCTATATGTCTTCCTTAAAAGCATTTAAACCTACACACTACCCGTCACTTTTTTAAAAGATGACATTTTTAGCCCTTTCCAAGAGTTTGAGGATGGTTTCTATGGTGTCATTTATGGAGCGAGCCGCGCATCTTTGAAAGTTAATCAGCCCTTGTTTG
>JACDGE010000011.1 GCA_013815465.1 Alphaproteobacteria bacterium
GCCTCTAGGACTGAGCCAGCGTTGACGCAGACGACAATGCCTTCAGCAACGATATCACCCACGACGACCGCATCAACGGCTATGACAACTCCAGTCTCTACAGCCTCTAGGGCTGAGCCAACGTTGACACAGACGACACTTCCTTCCGCGACGATCTCACCCACGGCGACCGCATCAACCGCGACGGCAACTACAACGCTTTTTAATGATGCAAGAAATTTTCTAAGTAATTTCTTTTCGAACGAAGGTAATAAATCCACATCAACTATGACGACCGCGACCGCGACAACGGCTACGGCAACTCCACCAACAATGCATCCAGGCATGACAGCGCCATTTGCGGATGATAGCGGGCCTATGAAAAGGGGAGCTCCGAGAGGAGGAACAGTACCTATAATTCCTAGAACTATGTTGCGGTCGACAACTACGCCAACAACATCGACAGCTACGACATCCGATACAACAAGTCCTGTAGCTACAATTTCTACACCTCAGAATATAACGGTTCCTCAGGCAGGAATAAGCTCACTAGTGGATGCAGTCAAAAAAGCTATATTAATTCCAGCGAGTTATAACCAACAAACGGATGAGAAAAATGAAGATTGGGATTCTTCTGAAAGCGAGGATGAAAAAGAACGTGAGCGCCAAATATTAAAAAATGAAGAAACTCAAGAGGCGAATAAAAAAAGAGCGCAATGTGAAGCTGCCAAAAAGGAAGCCCAAGACAGGGTGGTGGCAAACCAACAAAATGAAAGCACAACAGGGCAGCTGCAAAAAAATAATGCTCCTACAAGACAATCGAAAAATGAGAATTTTTCACCAAGTTTGGGGGAAGTTTTGGCAAAGAGGAGGGTTAATTTAGGAGATTCTATACTTAGTGATGACTTTTCGACTTGGGGTGAGGAGGAGCCGAAAGAAGATCTAAACCTCCAAAAAGACCTATCTAGAGGAAAAAGATTTTCGTCTTCGGAAGAGCGTTTTGAAAGTCTTAGCGAAGATTATTCAAGCTCAGAGGGGAAACGTCAAGTAAGTCCAGCGCGTTTTGAAAGTCTTAGCGAAGATTATTCAAGCTCAGAGGGGAAACGTCAAGTAAGTCCAGCGCCTTCTGAGCATGTTATGAGTAACGATGAAAAAAGAAATGACTTCATCGATTTTGTAGATAAAACAGTGGCAGCCGGAAATCTATATGACTTAAAAGAGTTGAAGGAAGACCTGGAAACAAACGCAACATGTCGTAGATTACGAGATTTCATAGATCGACAAACTTATAACCAAACAGTACAAAAACTCACAGATGCTTTGAATAGGAAACACAGAGTACTAAGAGATAACTTCTTGGATAATATAGATAGAGCAGAACTTGATGAAAATCTAGGTTGGTTAAAAAAAACCAAGAAAGCCCTGGAAAAAGACGCAAAAGCGGATGACTTGCCAGATTTCATGGATCAACAAACTTATAACAAGGCATTGCAGAAAATCGAAGAGGCTATTGATCCAGAACGGATGAAAAGTAAAGCTCTTCCTTTAAAAGGCCCTTCAGACAAGGAAGAGTCACTAATGAGCCCCCGGACATAAGTTCCTTTTTATTTTATTGATAGGTTAAACTATGAAAAACTTAGCCCCCTGGTGAGAGATTACCAGGGGATAGTTCCTGTTAAGGTAATATCACTTAATCTAAATGATACAAAATCGGACGAAGCCTAACCCTTACTTAGAATCTATCTAAGAGCATTTTTAATTTTATCTGCCTCCATACTCTCATGAACTCAATGTGCAAAGACCAGCCTGGGAAGTCCTCAAAGATCGTTTCTTTAATAATCGAGCCTACAAATCATCAGAGGAAATTACGGACGTCGCCTGCCTAGCTTGGAACACATGGTTGCAAAATCCAAATGAAATCCCTTTCTTGTGTCAACGAAGCTGGGCTAAATTATGTTAGCTAATTTTTGTAAATGGTATTACCCAATAAATAAATTTCGGAGCTTAGCCAAATGAACAAGATAAATATCACCCAGTATCAAGATGTAAACAACGTATTGAATGCACTAACGGAAGAAATAGTAAAGATTTTAGGAGAAAATCTAGTGGGTGTCTATCTCACGGGTTCTTTGTCATATGACGCCTTTAATCCGAAAAGTAGCGATATCGATCTGGTAATCCTATTAAACGTCACAGCTTCCCAAGGACAACTTATCGCCCTTAAGAAAATGCACAACCAAGTGGAGAAGGGGAATAAAAAGTGGGCTAAGCGTATCGAGTGCTCTTATGTTTCTCGTGATATGCTCCCACATATATTCCCTCCCAAAATGCCACGACCTTATATAGGAGAAGGGATTTTCTATCCGGAGGCCCCTTATGGGAATGAGTGGATTATCAACCAATATTTGTTGTACAAGCATGGAATTCCTTTGAGAGGACCAGATTTTAAAACATTAGTTAAACCCATTAATATAGAGGATGTACAAGCGGCGTGTACCCGGGACTTATTCGAAGAATGGCAACCTAAAATGAATGACTCGGAATGGCTAAATAATAGTCATTATCAGTCTTACATTATTTTAAATCTCTGTCGTATTCTTTATACCGTAAGGCTGGGTTGTGTGGGTTCCAAAGCTGTTTCAGCCTTATGGGTAAAAAATGAATTTTGTCCCGAGTGGCGATATTTAATAGAGTTTGCGGAAAAATGGCAGTATGGTAAGAACATGGCATTCAAAGAGGAGACCATAGAATTTATTCAATGTGTTGTAAATGAAATATCAGAAGTAATATTATGAAAATGACTGAAGAATTTATTTTAAGATCAAACTATATGGATCGCTCCACCATATTTATTATAGATGATAATGTTTTAATAGATTATCAAACGTCTTCACCCCTCTTGCCCTTTGGCGAAACAACTAACAAATTAAATTTAAAAATAGAATCTTTTTACGTGGATCATTCAATATTGTTTGTTAGGTGCCACATTTCTTTGCAAATGAAGAAGATTCTCAATACCGGCTTCCAAATACTGAATGCGAAATCTTTTTTAAATTCAATAAACAATGAGGAAACGCAAGGGATTCTTTTGCGTGCCATTCATTGGGCGGTTTGGGATTCACGACTTCAATATTGTAGTAAATGCGGAAGTAAAATTCCACATATTTTGCATACTTTTGAAAAGAAGTGCCCACACTGCAACCACTCTTTTTTCCCCAAACTTTCTCCAGCAGTTATGGTGTTGATTCAAAGGGAAAATGAGATTTTATTGGGGCGGTCAGCCCATTTTAAGCCTGGGGTTTATAGTGTACTTGCCGGATTTATTGATATTGGCGAGACGGCCGAGCTGGCCGTTCATCGAGAAGTCAAAGAAGAAGCCGGCATAGAAATTACTGAGTTGGAATACTTTGGGAGCCAAAGTTGGCCTTTCCCAGATAGTTTTATGCTCGCATTCAAAGCGAAATACCTACGTGGTAAAATCAAGATTGATAAAGAAGAATTGGAAGATGCACGTTGGTTTAACGCAAAGAACCTTCCAGATATACCCCCCTCCCCCAGTATCTCTCATCAGCTCATCCGCAGCTTTATTTTAAATCGTGCACTATGAAGAGGAAAGTATAACGCTTAAGTCCCTACAAAAATAACAAGATGAGCATGTTTATTGACCTTAAAATCCCCCCCTAAATTTTTGTGGTCCTGCATACTACGTGCGTTATTCTTCCCCTTTTTAATTCTAATTGGGGGATTGGATCCCCTATTAAGGAAAATGTGACAATCTATTCTGTAAATCTTCGACTTTTACGATAAAAAACACCGTATCGATGGGGCATACATTGAACGATGCAGGCAGCTGTTGTTGGCTAATCTCGGAAAAGCCAACTTTCTTATAAAAGCCTTGAGCAGCCTGTAGGGTTCCAACTGTTCCCAAATAAAGACTATCAAAGTGATGCTTAGAGGCAGCCTTAATAAGTGTATTCATTAATTTCTGAGCCACTCCCTTTCCGCGATAGCTTTGAGCAACGAAAAACTTCTTAATTTGTCCCTGATGCTCATCAATTTTTTTTAAGCCGATGCTCCCGATGACGGCTCCTTGGTTGTCAACTGCATACCAAAAATTGTAGGAATTGTGAAAATAGAACTCGTTTTCAGCCCTTAGGATGCCTGCATTAACATCATCTGTGATGGGCAATAAAAATTCCTTCTTTTGAATATGTTCAATCATTTGGACAATCTGTTTCCGAATCGCCCGCGAAGTGGAGAGCGTGTGAATTTTGACCTGTTCACGCATCAGGCGGCTCTTTTCCAGGGCTGCTCCATATTTTTGGATCGCAGTGATGAGTTTCTCCTGCTCATCTTCTGTCAAAAACTCAAAAGCGCCCTTTATTTTGTTATTTGAAAATTCATCAATGCTTGCAACCTCAAGCCGCCCCTTTTCGGTGATATGTAAGTGTTTCTCACGTTTGTCCATCCCTTCTTGAAAGGCAACAAGGCCATGATTGATCAAAGCATTAACAATGCGGGAGGTGGCAGAAATAGACAAGATCAGCAGATTCCCGACCTTAGAAGGGGTTATACCGGGTTCTTTCTCAATCTCTATAAGGGCAGGCCAGTGCTGAGGAGTTTTCTTTAAATGAGGAGTATTTAGCTGCAACATACCTAGCTCCCGAACCAATTTTCGGGAGATTTCTCTTAAAGTGGTGATGGTATTTTTTTTCATAAATCGACCTCTTGTAATCGCGGAATGGAATGATTATAATAAAATTAGTTGCATATTGCAATTACATTTGTTAAACAATGGAACTGGAAAATGACCACCCACCTTGCCTATTTTGAAGATACCTATAAATTTGATGATCACGCCATGCTTGTGGCTACCCATAGAGATGAAAAAGGACACTTTATTTTTCTGAATCAAACTATATTCTATCCTCAAGGAGGGGGCCAGCCCTCTGATCAAGGCGCGATTGAGGTAGGGGATGTGATAGCTCCCATTCATAGCGTTAGATTTATTGATGGTGAGGTCAAGCATTATACAAACCAAGATTATAGCTCTTTAAGGGGACAAGAAGCCCGTTGTTTGGTTCACAAAGAAGCGCGACTATTCCATGCCAGGTTACATACAGCAGGCCATCTCCTCAGCAATATCATAGAAAGTCTTTATCCTGAATGGCACGCCGTCAAAGGCCATCATTTTCCCGGTCAGTGTTATGTCGAGTTTATGTCAAACACTGCCTCATTAGAGGACATCCCGATCGAGGCAGTTAATAAAGAGATTGCAGCCTGCATAGAAAAAGATTACACAACACATGTTGAGCAAGTCTCAGGTGGTAAACTCCAGGAGCTATATCCAATTCTTAACTACCCTATCCCAAGCGACCAACCCATACGGGTTGTGCGCCTCGGAGATTTTCCATTTTCTCCTTGTGGAGGCACCCATGTCAAAAGCCTCAAGGAACTAAAAGGTTTAGAAATCACGAGATGCAAAATTAAAAAAGGTATTATGAAAATTAACTACGCTATTGAACAAGGAGAATGACTATGGAATACACTCTATTTAATTATCTCCCTGTTATGCTTAGTTTGGCGGGGCTCAACATGGTCGCCCTCATAAGCCCAGGGCCTGATTTTGCTGTGGTGCTGAGGAATAGCCTGATTTACTCGCGCAAGACAGCCCTTCTCACAGCTGGGGGGATTGCTCTTGGCAGCCTGGTTCACGTGTCTTATACGTTGTTTGGCTTGGGTTTAATCATCAAGGAAAATGCATGGCTTTTTCTCATTGTAAAATATGCTGGGGCTTCCTATTTGCTTTATATTGGCTACAACGGGCTTAGAGCAAAGGCAACAACCTCGAGCTTTGAATCGGTACCCCTCACACGGGACATTTCTTCCGTATCCGCTGTTTGGAGTGGCTTTTTAACCAATGCCCTTAACCCAAAATGTATGCTGTTTTTTGTGAGCCTGTTCTCAGTTGTCATTTCCCCCAATACACCCACACTAATAATAGCCATATATGGAGCGATTATTTTTGTTGAAACATTGCTCTGGTTTAGCTTTGTAGCCTTTTGTCTTTCGGGTAAACGTATGCGAGAAAAGTTTAAGGCCGTCGGTCATTGGATTGCGCGGGTGACAGGGGGAGGGCTGGTCATGCTCGGAGTTAAGCTGCTTTTTACCGCATAGTAAGTGTTCCCTTGGGTTTGCTCCCGCGGATCTGAGCTTAAAGCAGACCTCTTTCGAAACTCTCTATACTACCCCAAAGTTGTCATGCTGAACTTGTTTCAGCATCTAAAAGAGAGCCCGAAACAAGTTCGGGATGACAGTGGAGGGGTAGCGAGAATGGGTTTTGAAAGAAGTCTATTTAACATTTTGCAGGATCTTCTGGATAACGTCAAATTTTTCAATTGGCCATCGGAAGAAAATTTTGGGGTTTCTTGCATGAATACTGACGGGGCAATTTTGAATTAAGAGGTCATTTGAAAAACAAAAGGGCGACCTTTTGTTAACCTAATAAAAAACAAAGGTTGACGAAAAAATTGCCTTTGCCTATTCTCCTAACGAACTGAAACTTGAAAGGATAGGTAACATGACAAAATTTCAACGATCGATGGTTTCTATAATGATAGGGGCGACTCTTCTTGCAACTCCCACATGGGCAATGGAGCTCCCTGATGAAATTGCAGAGAATATTCTCATAAAACTGCCACCCCAGACCCTTGCAAGAGTTTCCCCTGTTTGCAAGCAATGGCAATGGATTTCAGAAGGGGACAGGCTTTGGCAAACTCATGGCTTCCCTTCAAAAGAAGACTGTCTCAAATTTCCCTTTGCTAATCTTAAACATGAGCATCTTGTGGCGCTCTTTAAATGTAAATATGTTTCTGGCAATGGGATCTTTTTCTGGAAGTTGGTGGAAAAAATTGAAATGCCTGACGAGATTATAAAGGGGATTTCCACAATATTTGATGCAGTACCTATAGAATGGACAGCAAAGAACACCATACGTACAAAAAAAGAAACGAATTTAATTGAATATACAACAGAACTAACTTTCTGGTCTGAAGCAATGAAATGCCATCAAATACATAAAAAAGTCCCCTACACCCTTATGCTTAAAGGAAGTTGGGATGTTGAAAAAAATGTGAATGATGGCCCATACTTCCCTAAACTTTCAGCTCCACATTTTAAAAAGTTGATTATGGAAAAAAGGTGTCATGATATTCTCGGTTGTTTGTGGAAAGTAAAGGAAAATCAAGATTTTCAAGATATTCAACTACATATCAATGCATCGAATGTTCCCGAACCTTATATTCCATACAAGTCTTTTGGAAAAATTGAGGAGCCTTATTCAATTTACTGGAACATAGGGCTTCAACCCTTAGACATTAATGGAGACGTTCCTCTCCCTCCTGCTGCTTGGCCGGTTTATCGACTGACCCTTGAACAGGCCCTATCTTCGGATGGAGAAGAAAGACTAGGTTTTTAGGAGCGTTGTGTCCCCAGAAGAAATCTTTCTGACTTCTCCTGAAGGCAGTTCTAAGAGCAGATAGCCCTGTTGGCTGATACCTTTTCCCATGCCCGACAGAGTTTCTACGCCTGTGCTGAGAGAAATGTGCCTGTTCTCTAATAAATCGTATCGCTTCCATTGCTCAAGAAAAGGCTCAATCCCTTTTTCCACAAAGTCTTCCATACCTTTAACAATAGAGTTGATAAGCTGAGCAACAACAAGATTGCGATCCAGTTTTACACCTAGTATGTCTTCCAAAGAAATCCAGGGTTTCTCGACGTCTTCAAGCTCGATGTCTTTCATATTTATATTCAGTCCAATGCCAAGAATAACTCTACAGCTCCCATTCGCTTCAGCAATAATATCAATTAAAATCCCTCCTGCTTTTTTATTATTGAGGTAAATATCATTTGGCCATTTAAGAAGAGGCTTTATTCTCTGATCCAATAATTCAAGTGCTCTTGCTATTAAAATACCAACAACCAAGCTCAAACCAGACAATTCACTAATGTCTTTATGGAGGACATAACCAAGACTACAATAAATATTTCGCCCAAAAGGAGAAACCCAAGATCTTCCCATACGACCTCTTCCTTTCGATTGATACTCCGCAAGGCACCCCTGTATGTTTTGTAAGGACACTTTATTTTTTAAATAATCATTCGTAGAGGATACACTTTCAAATATTTCCAGAGACACATTTGAGGATTCAATAAAATCCTCAATTTTATTTCTATCAAAAGGAATAAGGGGAGCCCCCAATACATATCCCTGATGTTGTGACTTTATATCACAATTGTATTGTTTCAATCTCTGGATGACTTTCCATACAGCCGTACGAGAAATACCTAAATATTCTGCCATATCAGAGCCTGTATGAACTTCGCAATCATTTAAGATATTAAGAATTTTAAGCGTTGTAGGGGAAAGTTCGTGAGCCATATCAGTCTTAATATTCCAAATGATGGGATTCGGGAAGAACTTGTCCTCCATCCACAATGATGGATTGGCCCGTGATATAGGCTGCTTCATCTGAGGCAAGGAACGGATGAGCATAAGCAACCTCTTCAGGAGCGCCAAGACGTCCTAAGGGGACAGCACGCGTCATGTTCTTGATATGCTCAGCGCCGAGGTTCTGAACAGTGTCAATCAAGATGGTTCCCGGCTCAACCGCATTAACGGTTATATTATATTTAGCCAATTCGATGGCAATGGTTTTCATAAAGCCATCTAGTCCCGCTTTAGAAGCTGTATAGTGTGCAACTCCTGGAAGCCCCACTCGTGGGCCGGAGATGGATGAGGTGAAGAGGATCCGCCCGTGTTTCTGCTGCTTCATAAAAGGAAGACACGCTTTTACGGCATAAAATCCGCCCGTCAGGTTGGTATCTAAGACTTGATGCCATTCTTTAGATGTCATGATATCCACCCGGGAGACGGGATAAATTCCTGCGTTATAAAGCAGAACGTCAATGCGCTTATATTTCTTCATCACTTCTTGAGCCATGCGCTGCATGTCTTCTTCGCGAGTTACATCGGCAACAATAAAATCGGCTTCATTCCCTTTGTTACGAATTTCCTCTGTTAGTTTGGCCAATAACTCAGGAGTGCGGCTCACAAGGACAACACGAGCGCCTTCACTCGCAAAAACCTCAGCAGTGGATTTTCCAATTCCTTTGCTGGCTCCTGCAATGATGACGACTTTACCTTCTAGGCGCCCCCCTTTGGTTTGAGCACAGACCGGATCGAAAAAGCAGATGAGGCAAAGCATAGCCAAAAATATAAGTTTCTTCATTGGGGGACCTTCCTTTATTTTTCCCACTATAAAAGGCAGATTTATAGAGGTCAATGTTGGCTATTGGAGTTCACTGAAACTCCTGAAACCACATCACACAGGTTTTTCAGGAGAAGTGATTACCCCTCAGCGTCATCCCCGCGAAGGCGGGGGCCCGCCCCAACTATCTGCAATTAAACGAATTTCTATGGATTCCCGCCTTCGCGGGAATGACACCACCGGTGGAAAATATGTACTTGCAAGTAGAGAAGTGTTTTCTGAACAGCCTCGAAGGCGGGGATGACGCCCGTGAGGACGAAATACGGCTATCCTGAGATGCCTTTCAATGATCCAGAGGGCTATGAAAGCAATCATCGGGTTACGGGATAGGTGGAAGGTCAATCATGAGGAGAGGACTTATGATGAGACTCGTTATGAGGAATTTTTTGACTCCCATAACTTTTTTTATTGATAGGAGTATGTTTCAGAATATTTACATGTATTGCTTTTTAATCCTAATCGCCATCCCGCTCAGGAAGATAAAGCATGCCCCCACAAGAACAAGGGAAATCGGCCATCCTATCGAATCAACAAAATGAATCATCGTATAATGACCGATATAACCAAGCAAACCAATGGAACTTACAAATAAGATAGATTTACTCCGTGCAAGAGTACTCAAATAAATCAGCAAAGCGCATACTCCCGCGAAGACAACCTCAAATTGGGTATTATAAAGCCGATCATAGGCTCCTGATAAAAACATAATCGTTGCTATAAAGTACCAAAAACCAATAAGCGGTCGATAGGGTGTTTCCTTCAGCGAATAAATTATCAAGAAAAGGGACGTACCCAGTCCCATAAGAGTATAACTGCTTTTGAATTCCATATAATCAAAAAGAGTAAAAGTAAAGATCACTCCAAAAAACAGCACCATAAATAAAAGCAGATTAAGATGTTTTTCCCAAAAAGTTGCAAATTGCTGAGCGAACATAATGCCAAAAACGAACAAAGTTGCTAAATGAGCATCATGGGAGGTCACAAATATTTCATTCAGAAAAACATAGAGCCCCATTGGCTCTAAAATAGCAGCCATCAAAAACAGGATCTGCGTAACCTTATTATATTTCGCATTCTGAGATAAACCCAAGGCGACGCAATAACATGAAAATCCCGAGCCAAATGTGAGAGCAATTTTTAAAAAGCTAGACAGGTCTTGCCAGAACATCGTTGTGTATACGCCAACACCAGCAAAAATTAAGATTCCACCAATATAGGCAAGCACTTCGGACGCTTCAATTCCTACGCCACCATCTTTTTTAGCTGAAGTAACCTGCAAAGCTTTACTGACATCATCCCAGCTGAGATGATTCTCCTCCGCGATCTTTTTAATTTGCTGTAAGGCTTTTTGGCGCTGATTCATAATTTCTCGTCCGGGCTTGGAATAATCCAGCCCTCAAATCGTATCGAATTATATCCTTGCGTAGCTGTAGGAATCTTAACGCTACGGCCAGATTTACTGAGAGAGATAGAGTTTCGCCTGTCCCCTCCAAAAAAGAATAGCAATGAAAAAAAATTGTCATTCGCTCCTGTCCTAATTTGGTACCCGTCTGGCGCAATATTTGAAGTATCAAGTCCTTTCAACGTTACCCCCTCAATAATCAAATCTCGGGTTTTATTAACAGGAATACGTGAGTCCTCTCCCGATAAAAGAGAAAAATTTAACTTTGTGGTTTTGTTTGAATGAACATCGACGAGATATATTTCTGGAGCCTCTTTAGGTTGGCTCCAAAAGTTAGAAACTTGGACAACTAACTTTCCATTATCAACCCGTAGTTTTCCCTCTGGATTATAATTATTGACAGAATATATAAAATTATATTCTGGGGACGCCACCATAAAAGAGGCAAAAAATGGGACACCTGAAAACAATAGAATCATCAACAAGGGCAGAATGAGCCCCATAAAAAGGGCAGGATTTTTTTTAAATGCGTTTTTCATTATTCTCTCTATTTTAATAAAAATGACTCTTTTGTCACTTGACTGCCTTTCTCAAATAATTTCATAGACTTGTTAAAAATTGTTTAAGAAGTTAAAAGAGTTCTTATGAAACAAATTGATATTTTAAGAAAACGGCTTTATTATCAAAGTCATCACCGAGGCATGAAAGAAATGGATTTAGTCCTGGGGGGCTTTGCACAACAGCATCTCCCTGAAATGAATCAGGAAGACTTGCTTCAGTTCGAAGCTCTTCTTGCCTTTCCCGATCAGGATCTATATGGATGGTTTTTTGAAAAGGCACCTATATCCGAGAATGTCCCTGGAACGCTTATTGAAATGATTAATGGTTTTATGCGCACATGATAGAAGATAAAAGACCCCTCACCCGCTCTTCGAGCGACCTTTCCTACATCCCCCGCGAGCGTCATCCCCGCGAAGGCGGGGACCCAGGAAAATGTACCTTGGCCCCTGGGTCCCAGATATTAAGAAAATCTAAGCTAACGCTAAGATTTCCTAAATTCTGGGATGACGCCATTTGGTTGGTGGGAGAGGTCACTCGAAGAGCGGGTGAGGGGCCCTTCCCCGCGAATCGGGGACTCTTCTATCAGTGCATTAACCATTTTATTTCAATAAAAAAAACCACTTAAGAAACACATGACCTTCCTTCCCCCCCTCACGCCCCCGGTTCTCATTACCCACGTTCCTGATGGGTACGATACGCTGCTCTTGAATCAGCTTTCCCAAAAAGAGGAAAAGGTCGTTTATATTGCCCGTGATGAAGAACGCGCCCTACGACTTAAGGAACAATTTGCTTTTTTTGAGCCGTCTCACCCCATCCTTTTTTTCCCTGGCTGGGACTGCCTACCATATGATAGAGTTTCACCTCACCCCGATATTCTTGCCCAAAGATTAAACGCCTTAACCTCTCTTGTCTCCTCACCAATCCCTTACCTCCTGATTACAACGATCCAAGCCTTTCTGCAAAAGATTCCCCCTCGAGAGGCCTTGCAAGGGCGACTGTGGAGGTTAAAAGGGGGACAACAGGTTGATCATGGGATGTTCCTGGATTTTCTGTCAAAAAATGGGTATGTACGGCGCGAGTCCGTTCGGGAATGGGGGGAATTTGCCATTCGTGGGGGACTTCTGGATTTATTTCCTCCCGGCTATGCCCTACCTTTTCGCCTGGATTTTTTTGGATCAACTTTAGAGAGCCTTAGGATTTTTGATCCTCTTTCTCAGGTAAGTACGGGTAAGGCTGATCATCTTATCCTTAAACCCATGGGAGAAATTAGCTTAAACCCTGAAACTATCGAACATTTCCGTAAAGGATACCGAGAATCTTTTGGAACGGCCAATTCAATGGATCCTCTCTATCTGGCGGTTTCAGAGGGTCGACCTTATGCGGGGTATGAACACTGGCTCCCTCTCTTTTACGATTCCTTAGAATCCCTTACAGCCTATACATCAGGGGCTATTTATTGTCTTGATGATCAACTTGAAGAAGCGCGCATTGCGCACATTAATCAAATTCAAGATCACTATCAAACTCGTCTAGAATTTGCGTCACTGGAAAAACAGGGTGTACCTTATCATCCCCTTCCTCCAGAACGTCTTTATATGATGAATGATCCCGTGGATCAGCTTATCCCTTCTGCGCGGCGGGTTGTATTTACGCCATTTTCTGGGCCTGATAGTGAAGTAAGTATTATTGACGGAGAGGGAAAAATAGCCCCCTCATTCACGGGGCTTCGAACCTCTCAAGAAAATGTCTTCGAAACGGTTAAAAACACCATTGCCTCCGCTCAAAAGGAAGGAAACACACGCATCCTGGTCGTGGGAGCAACCCATGGTTCGGCAGAAAGACTTGCCCATATCTTAGGCGAGCATGGTCTCAACTCCTTAAGACGGGTTCAATCATTTTCTGAATTTTTTAAAGAGACCTCGCCCGCACTTGCTGTTTTTGATATCAGTAGAGGATTTCAAGCCCCCGGCTTGTGGGTCATAACAGAAGAAGATATCTTGGGTGAACGCATTGGTCGTCCTCTCAAATCAAAAAAGCGTAGTGACCTTTTTATCCAAGAAGTTTCAAGCCTGCAACTCGGCGATTTCGTCGTCCATGGGGAACACGGGATTGGGCGGTATGAGGGGTTGGAAACCCTAGATGTGGGAAGATTTCCCCATGACTGCCTTAAAATTGTCTATGAGGGGGGGGACAAACTTTTCGTTCCCGTGGAAAACATTGAAATACTTTCTAGGTATGGGGCTGCAGAAACCCAGGCTTCTTTAGATAAATTAGGAGGAGTGGCGTGGCAGGCCCGGAAGGCGCGTATCAAAAAGCGCCTCAAGGATGTGGCGGATTACCTCTTAAAAATTGCCGCAGCTCGTAAGCTTCATCATGCGGATACTTTACACAAGCCCGAAGGCACATACGAAGAATTTACGGCCCGGTTTCCCTATCCTGAAACAGATGATCAGCTTGACGCTATTGAGGACGTTCTTGACGACCTATCAGCAGGGAAGCCCATGGATCGTCTTATCTGTGGGGACGTAGGCTTTGGGAAGACGGAAGTCGCTATGCGTGCGGCCTTTGTGGCAGCCTCTTCTGGTAAGCAGGTGGCTCTTATTGTGCCCACAACCCTTCTGGCACGTCAGCATTATCAATCTTTCACGGCGCGTTTCAAGGACACAGGGATTAAAGTTGCGCAGCTCTCTCGCCTCGTGAAACCGAGAGAGGCACTTCAGATTAAAGAGCAAGTGCAAAAGGGGGATGTTCACATTTTGATCGGCACCCATGCTCTCTTAGCAAAGTCCGTTGCTTTTCAGGACTTAGGACTTCTCATTGTGGATGAAGAACAACACTTTGGGGTGGGTCAGAAGGAAAGGCTTAAAAATATTAAATCGGACGTTCATGTGTTAACCCTAACAGCCACACCTATCCCCCGTACCCTTCAGATGGCTCTTTCCGGCGTGAGAGAGATGAGCCTCATCACAACGCCGCCCCTCGATCGCATGGCAGTGCGCACCTTCGTTTTGCCCTTTGATGCCATGGTCATGAGAGAGGCTATTTTGCGGGAACAATTTCGCGGGGGGCAGACTTTTTATGTGTGCCCTCGCATTGCTGACTTGGATAAAGTAGCAGAACGCCTGCGTCGCTTTGTGCCAGAGGTGAAATTTGTGATCGCTCATGGGCAAATGTCCCCCACGGCTCTTGAGAACGTGATGTCTGACTTTTATGACGGTAACTTCGATGTCTTGCTGAGCACGAACATTATTGAATCAGGGATTGATATTCCCAGGGCAAATACGCTGTTAATTCATCGGTCCGATCTTTTAGGTCTTGCCCAGCTCTATCAATTACGCGGACGCATTGGGAGAGCTAAGGTGCGAGGGTATGCCTATCTGACCTACCCTGCGGGGCACGTCCTTACCCCTGAGGCTCAAAAGCGACTTGAAGTCATTAGTTCTCTTGATACTCTCGGTGCAGGTTTTACGCTTGCGAGCCACGATATGGATATTCGCGGGACGGGAAACCTTGTGGGCGAGGAACAATCGGGACATATCCGCGAAGTCGGCATTGAGCTTTATCAACACATGCTTGAAGAAGCGATCGCTGCTCTGAAAGCTGAAAGGAGGGGCGAAGTTCACGTATCCTCCGATTGGACACCTCAGATTAGCGTTGGGCTTTCCGTCCTCATTCCGGAAAATTATGTGGCCGATCTAGGCCTTCGCCTCAGTCTCTACAAGCGCTTAAGCACTCTCTCTACACGAGAGGAAATCAATTCATTTGCCATAGAACTTGTTGATAGATTTGGCATTCTTCCTCCTGAAGTGCACAATCTGTTAGAGGTGATTTACCTCAAGTCCCTCTCTCGCCAAGCTAATGTGGATAAGGTCGAAGTTGGCCCTAAAGGGGTTCTTATCGGATTCCACAATAATATCTTTAACAACCCAAAACTATTGATTGACCATATTTCTCAGCAAAAAGGAACGGCCAAAATTAGGCCTGACCAAAAACTTGTCTATATAAGGAATCTGGAGTCACCTATTACACGGCTTCAGGTTATTGGAAAAATTTTGCAGGATCTAGTGAGGATGGCGGAGGTTGGTTGATATAGTGCATTAAGTTGAAGATGCCTCAACTCCTCAGGTGGCATCCTGAATTTATTTCAGGATCTTTTTTAGATGCTGAGACAAGTTCAGCATGACAGTCTGGAGAGGTCATGATGGCTATGTGATCTCCAATTCAAACTAACTCACTCTAAAACACGACCAACGCGGTCCGTCACATGAGCGACTATAGCCTACAAATAAATTTGTACGTCTCCGGTCGTCATTGCGAGGAGTATAAGCTCCGAAGCAATCGAGTCTTTCTGGGGCTTTCTAGATTGGAACCTTATTGGGTTTGAAAATTAACTCTCATCAGCCTCAGCATATCATCTGAACTGCTTAGAAGAACGCCCGGGGCTGTCTTATGGTCTTGATGGTGTTGTGGGATACGTGCCCTAAGGGCGTTTAGATATAGCAAGAAACTGAGGAAAATCTTAGTTTAAGGTTCGGGGGCAAGGAGTGGAAAGTTACGAATTGATCCAATTCGTATTCTTTCCACCCTTTCTCTGTTTAGAAGGTATTTGACAACCAGGGGTTATCCAACGCCCTCACAACTATTGTTGAGCTTCGGCTTGCTGCTTAAGTATTTTTTTAACTTCTGCTTCAGGTTTAAACACAACAGGAACCGTTGGCAAAGTTGTATTAAGTTCTGTCAATGCGGCAGCTGATAAATCATATGCAGGCTCGGCTGTAACAATTGTTTCTTTATACATAACAATATTAGCTCCAGCATTCTTTGCGACCTTATCGGCTACTTTTAAGAAAGCTTCGTACACTTTCTTTTTTGAATCTTCCACTGCGAGTTCCATTTGAGCTCTTCTGATTTCAATTTTTTCCTGAATTTCACGAACACGCTTTTCAAACGCTTGGCGTTTATCTGCAAATTCTTTTTCAGGAAGGCTTTTTTGCTCATCAGCAAGTTTTTTATCTTGCGCCTTAAGTTCGGACTCGTATTTTGCCATTTCTTTTTGAATTTCAGCCCGCTTCTTATCCACCTGAGAAACGATAGATTTTAAAGCATCTGATTTATCTAACGTGGCTTGCTCCACAATAGCAATAACCGGCGTCGGCAATGTCTCAGCCTTAGCAAGGCCAGGGACCATAGCGACTGATGCAAGAAAAGATAGGCATAAAAGTTTATTCATTTGTTTCTCCTTAAAAAGTTGTTCCAAAGTTAACCCTAAATGTTTCTAATCGGTCAACATGTTTTTTATGTATAAGCGCTTTTGCTAAGCTAACACCAATAAGACCAAAAGGGGATCGCCAATTCACGCCAGCTCCAGACGCCACACGAAGAGCTTGAGCACTGCTTAAAATCGGATGGCCCTTCTTTTGCTTATCACCCGAATGCCAAACACTTCCTATATCTGTGAACAGACATCCTGAAATTCCCAGTTCTTTTGGCAAACCTAGAGGCACAGAAAGTTCAATCGTTGCTTTGTAATAGAGGAGGCCCCCTAAAGCATCTTTTGTTGTCTTGTCTCGGGGCCCAACACCGCTGTCTGCAAAACCACGGAGGCTTTCTCCCCCAAGTTCAAAGCGGTCTGCGACACGGGTTGTCTTGCCCATTCCCGTCATGGCGCCCATGGACCCCTTTGTTGCAAGAACCCATTTATGATCGTCATCAAAAGGAATATAGTTACCTGCCCGGAGGGAGTTTTTAAAATATCGCACATCTCCTCCGAGACCAGCAATTTCGTCAGCCAGGGCCGCATAATACCCTTGAGTTGGATCGACGCTACTATTCCTTTTGTCATAAAACAAGTTATGACCCGCGGATGAAACAATCCACGTTCCTCTCTGATCACGGAGATAGATAGACGCTTTTTTTCTAATGTCATTGATGAGGTCTCGACGGATGGTGTAGCTCCAAGACTGGCCTAAATATTCCGTTAAAGAATAGCCAATAGAAGGTGTCAAGCCGGTTCTTGTCTGTTGATATCCTGTAGAATCTTGATTTTTTGTATTATATTTTCTGGATGAATGAAAAGCAGTAAGTCCTGCATCAAGCGGTTTACCAAGAAAGTACGGATCTGAAATCCCCAAACTAAAGTCTGAGGAACGTTGAGAAAGCTGAGCACTGCCTGAAAGATCATACCCCTTTCCCATAAGGTTACGTTCATTCATCGTCACACTTCCCAAAACGCCATCTGTTGTGGAATAACCCGCAGAAAACTGCAAAGATCCCGTTGGTTTGTCTTCAACTTCTACTTTTAAATCAATTTGATCTGGAGCTGCTGTTGGTTCTTGTTTTATATCTACTTTTTTAAAGTAATCTAAATTTTGAATTCGTTGTTCTGATCGTTTGAGCTTCACACTATTATAGGGGTCGCCTTCAGAAAGTCGAAATTCTCGGCGAATAACCTCATCATCCGTTCTATCATTTCCAACAATATCAATGCGATTGATGTAAACATGGCGCCCTTCTTTAACCACAAAATCCACATCAACCATGCACGTTGTCGGATTACGTTTAAGCTTTGGTTCAATCTCAATAAAAGCAAAGCCTTGCTCACCAATTGTTGTGTTGAGCGTATCAATAATCTTCTCAACTTCTCGACTATTGAACCAGTCCCCTTTTCCCACAGTCACAAGACTATCCAGTCCCTGTAGTTTCATCTTTGGCAGATCAACTTTAATTTTAACCTCACCAAATTGGTATCTTTTTCCTTCCTCAATCGTATAGGTTATATAAAATTCTTGAGTGTCAGGATCTAATTCCGCTACCGTCGAACAGACTTTAAAGTCAACATAACCTTGCTCGTAATAATACTTCCGCAAAAGTTCTTTATCATAAGCAAGGCGATCTGGGTCATAATTATCGTCCGTACTAAAAAAACGATACCAGCGTGTTTCCTTTGTTAAAATAATCGATTCCAGGCGAGAAGCACTAAAACGCTGATTGCCCACAAAAATGATCTTGTGGACACGAGTTGCTTTTCCTTCGGTAACCTCAAAAACAAGATCCACGCGGTTTTGCTCTCGTTCAATGATTTTGGGCTCAACCTTTGCCCCATATCGACCACTCACGCGGTACATATCACGAATTTTCTGGGCGGCCTCTTGTGCTCTTGCGGGGGTGTAAACTTCTCGTGGTCTTAAAGCAATTTCAGAGAGCAATACTTCATCTTTAAGACGTTCATTTCCTTCAAAAGCAATACGATTGATAATTTTATTCTCAACGACTTTGATACTTAAACGATCTCCCTGTTGTTCAATAAGAACATCTACAAAAAGACCCGTCGCAAACAAATTTTTAAGGACTTCTTCAACCTTACCTTCATTAATACGATCACCAGGTTTGATGTCGATATAACTCATGATGGTTGGCGTTTCCACCCGATGATTTCCTGTTATATCAATTGCTGAAATAGGACCAGGTTCAACCGCTTGGCCATGCGAAATGGATAAGATGTTTACCATAAGTACCATTGAGAAAATGAGAAAACGCATTGTTAAAAAAAACTCCTATTTAAAAAATATAGACATTAAATCATTCCAAGTAGCTAAGAGCATAAGCCCTACAATTAGCACAAAACCAATACGGAATCCCCATTCTTGTCCCTTTTCGGAAACGGGTTTTCCGCGAATAACTTCAATAACATAAAACAATAAATGTCCCCCATCGAGCATGGGAACAGGAAAAAGGTTTATGAGACCTAAATTCACTGACAAAACGGCCATAAACCAAACGAGAGCAGGAAGGCCGGATTGGGCAATTTCTCCAGACATTTGGGCGATACGAAGGGGGCCGCCTAAGCCATCCGCAGATTTAGCCCCTATGATAATTTGCCCTAAGGCTTTCAATGTTTGCCAGCTTAAAGAAACGACTTCCTTTGTTGCATACCACCAGCTCGTCAGCCATGACCGCTGAATGTAGGCTGCTTCTGTTCCTTGGATCCCCAACTTCCCAATTTTATGAACGTGACCAAAATGATCTGTTGTTATCGAAAGCTTCGGAACAACAGATAGAGTCACTAGCTGCCCACCTCGATCTAAGATAACCTGAAGAGGTTTACCAGCCTGATCTTGCACAAAGAGGATGATCTCTTCAAAGCTATCAATGGCATCGCCATTGATACTTTTAATACGGTCCCCTGGCAAAAACCCTGCTTCTTGAGCGGCACTTCCCTCTTGAAATCCATGCACAATGGGAACAGTGTAACGTTGCCCAATAGCGGCATACAAAATGGCAAAAATAAGAATCGCAAATAGATAGTTGGCCATAGGGCCAGCGATTGAAACGGCGATTCGCTGCCAAACTGTTTTGTAAAAGAGAGAACGAGACCTCTGATCCTCATTCATTTTTTTTAGGGAGGTAAGGTCTGGAGTACTCGCTGCATCGGCATCCCCCACCATTTTGACGTAGCCTCCCAAAGGAAGCCAACTAATTTTCCAGCGGGTCCCTGCTTTGTCATACCATCCAAAAATTTCGGGACCAAAACCAATGGAGAACACATCCACACCTACCCCATTGTAGCGAGCCACCAGATAGTGACCCAGCTCATGGACAAAAACTAAAATTGATAAAACAATTAAGAAAGGTATGACATACCACCCTAAGGTGGCCATGAAGTTTAAGATGAAGTCCACTGTGGCTCTCTCCCCATTGAAATTTTCCCATTTGTAGCGTTATGTCCCAAAGAATACAACCCCTGAAATAACCTCTTCAAAGGATGCATTTTAAAGTTAAGTTATCTATGATATAATTTTTTTTCAGCATTGGAGTATAAATTGAAAAACGAAACCCTTCCCCCTATTGAACAGCTCTCTCTCCGAATGGTTGCCATGCCCCGAGATACAAATCCCTCCGGAGACATCTTTGGAGGGTGGATCGTTTCCTTAATGGACATAGCGGGAGGAACAGTTGCAATCCATGCGTCAAAAGGTCGAGTCGTTCTTGCAGCCATTAACCAAATGTCTTTTCTCAGACCGGTTTTTGTGGGAGATGAAGTAAGTTGTTATGCTTATGTTGACTCGGTGGGAACAACTTCGATGTCCGTCCATATTGAAGCCTGGGTTCGACGCCCAAAAGGAGGGCATATTCACAAGGTTACAGAAGGCATTTTTACTTTTGTTGCCATTGATGAAGCACGAAAACCTAGGGCTGTTCCGAATGCTTAGTCTTGGAATCCTCGCCAGAAAACCATGCAGCTACCCCATTCCACCAACGTTCCCACCAAGGAGCCTCCGCTTCGGCAAAAGGGGGAAGAATCATTTCTGCAATCGTATTTGGATCAAGTGAAGGAACACCTCCACCAGGAGCGGAAGGCTTATCCGTTACAATAATCACATAAGGTTCTGATTTTTCTATCTCTTCCTTAGAAGAGGTAAAACTTTCACTATTTTCTCTTAAAAAAGAAGGAGGCTCTGCTTTGCTGTCCTTTATAGAATCGTCTTTGGGAGACACACCAACGCCAGTTCTTTCCTCTTTAACGTCAGATTTATCCGATACATCGATAACACGTGCATTTAACTCCCCAATAATCCCTAAAAAACATAATACTCCCCATATTTTCATTATTTTGCCTCATGTTATACAATAGGATTTTTATCATATACCATTAATACATCCTCGTTTCAAGCTAGTCTTGTTTTAAGGAGGAGGGGCATTATGCTTATCTATGTTTAGGTTTAAGTGCTTTTCTTTTGCTTTCTTTTCCTCGTGTTACCTGATAGCCTTTATCTATAAAAGATGATCCCGGGATCGGTTTTTAGAGGCAGGAGCGCGCAACCACTCTTGCCTCTACCTTTTGGTACGGCTCTCCGTTCAACAGTGGGAAAACCATCTGTGGGATCGATCTTAAATTTCCACAAACACTTTTCTTTATCCACGTCGCGTACGTCGTTCCGCACCTTTGATAGTTGGGTCATGTACCGTCGCAACAATTATGCCCTCATCTATCTTTTGCAGAATACCAAAGAAATTCTAAAGCTCCTAAAAAAATTTTCAAATGGGCAATTCACTTTATCAAAGGGGGTTTCCCTTCAGTCCAGGATTGAAAAAATGAGAGACCTTAACAAGCCATATTGAAAGAAGGCCTGAGTTTAGAAATATTTTTTTGCATGACAGCACAGGCATTCTTAGATAAAAATTGTGTAAAATTAATTCTAAGGAGATAGCAAATGAGCCTTTTTGAATCAATTTACCGCTTTTTTGGTTGGTGGATTATTAATATTGATATGTTTTTTATTTTCTTTTTAGTCTTAGGGGGAATTCTTTACTTATTTACGAAAAAGAAGAGGGGGAAAAAATTTCTCACCTTTAGCTGTCTGGGGCTTGTCTTTTTTGCTGTTGTTCCCGTAGGGTTGTGGACTTTTGAGGGTCTTGAGAATCGCTTTCCAAAAATTGCAACCATCCCTGCGACAGCCAAAGGAATGATTCTTTTAGGCGGAGGCTTTGATAAAATGACATCTCTCGCCCGAGGAGAAACGGCCTATAGCTTAGCTGCGGGAAACATTATTTATTTTGTTGAGATTGCAAAAGCGAATCCCCATCTTCAGCTAGTATTTTCAGGAAATGCTTTTGAAGCAGAAGCCGCAAAAAAAGAATTTAAGGCCTTAGGTCTGAATCCCGATACTCTTCAGTTCGAGGGAAATTCAAAAAATACACTAGAAAATGCGAGAAAAACCAGAGAACTCCTCCACCCCAATCCGCAAGATCAGTGGGTTTTGGTGACTTCAGCTTATCACATTCCCCGCTCAACAGGGCTCTTTCGAAAAGCCGGCTTTAATATCATTCCCTATCCGGTGGATTATCATACCCCTGGAAACTACGAAATGTGGTTTTTCATAGGCCTTAAAATGAATTTGGATGCCTGGCATGCGAGCGCACGGGAATGGTTAGGCATGCTCGACAATTATCTTACGGGACGATCCGATGAGTTCTACCCAAAATCAGCGACTTAATGGTGTTGAGGGTAACTTTATCCAAAGTTAAGAATTGCTTTTTATCTGTGAACCAGGCTTATGAATAGGAAATAGATGTTCCTTATGATGAAATGATATGATGACTGATAACTTTATTGAACAAACCATCTCTGCGGAAGAAAGTGGCGCGCGTCTTGATCGATGCTTACGGCTGTGGATTCCCTATTTACCCCAAAGTGTTATTGAAAAGACGGCACGTAAAGGGTTGCTAAGAGTTGAAGGAAAGAAGGCGAAGCCTTCCCATCGGGTTGAAGAGGGACAAACGCTCTCTTTTCCTTCCTTCTTTCTTGACCTAGAAGATCGAGTCGAAGAGAAAAGGCCAACGATTTTAACCCATGCGGATAAAAAATGGTTAAAAAGCCTGATTCTTTATGAGGACGCGGATCTCCTCGTTTTAAATAAGCCGGCAGGCATTGTGGTTCAAAGTGGGACCAAACAAAGAAAATCTTTGGATGCGATGTTGGTTGCCTATAATGAAACCTATAGGCCTCGTCTTGTGCATCGGTTAGATTTGGATACATCGGGAGTTTTGGTTTTTGCTAAAACATTGCCCATGGCTCGGTGGTTAGCAAATGCCTTTAAAGAGCGAACCGTCCAAAAAATCTATTGGGCCCTCGTCTCTGGGGTTCCTCAACAGAAAGAAGGCATTATTTCTCTCTCCCTTACAAAAAAACAGGACTCCACTGGAGAAAAGATACGGGTTGATATGGAGACGGGCGTTAAGGCGATGACGACCTATCGGGTAATTGAAGCCCTTGGCCATAGAGTGGCTTGGCTTGAGCTTATGCCGCAAACCGGGCGAACCCATCAGCTCCGTATTCACTGTGCAGAAGGCCTCAAGACACCTATCTTAGGAGATGGAAAATATGGGGGAAAAGAGGCGCTTCTTTTAGCGGGCAAAAACCTTCACCTTCACGCACGAACCCTTATTATTCCCTTGCCCCATGGAAAAACCATGACGTTTGAGGCACCCTTGCCCAAGGAAATGGAAGACACATTTCAGGAGTTAGGGTTTAGGTGAGGGGTTTAAAAACCCGTCCATGCCACTTTTTACTCAACAAGCATATAAAATTTTTTACCCCCCCAGGTGTCATATATGGGCATAGACCATATGATAGCAGAATGGGGCGAAAAGTCTTCTTACTTAATCTTTGTTTCTTTAAAATCAACGTGCTTGCGGACCTTTGGGTCGTATTTACGCATGACAAGTTTTTCTGTCAACTGGCGGGGATTCTTCCTTTTTACATAGAAAAAGCCTGTGCCTGCCGTGCTTTCCATTTTAATCGTAATTGTGTTTTGCTTCTTTGCCATTGATTGAATCCATTCTATATACCTGGAGATAAAATACTAATTCCGTCACATATGTCAAGACCTAAGAGGTCCCTCTGGGTAAAAGTTCAATGCGCTCCAAAATGCCCCGAACCTTTACCCCCTCATTATCAATAACATATTGCTTAATAATACCATTGGGAAGAAGTTCTTGCGTGGTGGTGTAGAGGGGTTCATACGCCGTTTCCCCAAGACCATAGACAGCAAAGCGCACAGGCCAAAACGGAAGGTTTGCAAACTGATGGGCGTCCTCAACTGTAGGATTGCCGGCGACTACTTTTTTTGCGCCCATGAAAGTATTGATTTCTGAAGCCCCTTCCCCGCTGCTTCCATCAAAGACAATTCTTGGAAATATATGTTCACCGAGGTGAGCCGCTTCCAAAAGACCCTTGGTATGTTGAACAGGGAAAAGGACCCCCTCCGGGAGCTGCACGGTTCTTTTCTCTGGTTTTTGGTAAGTGACCTGAGTCAGACTTCCCATTCGCTTTGCGGTTCCTCGAATATCTTCAACAAGCTCATCATCAATTTTACGAAAGGTATTAAATTTAAAAAATGAGCCATCATCTGTTTCCCACGTCACATACCCCCACCTGATATGCTCCACAGAGCCATTATCTTGATAGCGCCATAGTTCTGACAGTTGTTGAACCGTCCATCCTCCAGGAACCTTATTAAATTCCAGCATCATTGTTCCTCGCACATCAGACACACTGCCGCGCGGGTCAGGACGCCCTGACATTGTAACGGTGTAATAGGCTCTATGAGGCTGAAGTTCAACCACTGCTTTAAGAGCGAGCGGCATGAAGCACCAAACAATAATAAAACGCGCGAAAAGTCGAACCATATGCTGCATACCATTTATGAGATTAAGTTAACTCATTATACTTTACTTTACAGAATTTTCACGAAGAATTTATAAAACAATAAGAAAAATTTTGAGAGCCATTGACAGCGCTTACCAAGAGCCTAATAATAAGGATAAATTCTAGACTTAGAGAGAGAAAAACATGGCCCTTAAGATTTCCTTTGAAAATCCCTCCGCTCAAAAAATCCTTTGTCTCGGCGTTTATGAAGACAGAGAACTCCCGTTACCAACAAAAACTTGGGATAAAACCTTGAACGGCTATCTAACCCTATCCATGAATAATTCAAAATTTAAAGGGAGTCTCAATCAAACCTTAACTTTTTCTACGCCCGACGGCTCTCAGCTTACGCTTATAGGGCTAGGCCCAAAGAAAGATCAAAATGAGCTCCAGTGGCAAAAAATTGGAAGTTCTCTTGTAAAAGCCCTTGAAAGCTCACCCACAGGCGAAGGAGCCGTCGAAATTCATAGCCTTGAAGGTCACGACACAGCCCAAGTCCTTAGTAATATGGCACTAGGAAGCCTTTTAAAGTCTTGGAGATTTGAAAAATATTTTACGACGAAAAAGCCGGAGGAGCTTTTTTCTCTGCAAAAGATAATTTTCTTAGCCCCAGAAGCCAAAGACTGCGAGAAAGCCTTTGAACCTCTTAAAAATATTACAGAGGGTGTTTTTTTAACCCGCACAGTCGTTACGGAACCTGCAAATGTTATTACGCCTGAGTCTCTGGCGCACGCTGCGGAATCCCTTAAAAAAGACGGCGTCGTGGTTGAGATTCTAGAAGAGAAGGAAATGAAAACTTTAGGCATGAACGCTTTGCTGGGCGTGGGTCAAGGGAGTGTGCATGGTAGCAAACTTGCCATCATGCGTTGGGAGGGAGGGGCAAAAACGGATGCTCCATTAGCTTTTGTGGGCAAAGGTGTGACCTTTGATACAGGAGGCATTTCCATTAAACCCGCCCAGAACATGGAAGAAATGAAGTACGATATGGGCGGTGCTGGCGTTGTTATTGGTCTGATGAAATCCCTGGCTCTCCGAAAAGCAAAAGTTAATGCGGTGGGAGTTGTAGGGCTGGTGGAAAACATGCCTTCAGGATCTGCTCAAAGACCGGGTGATGTGGTAATCTCAATGTCAGGCCAAACCATTGAAGTTATTAATACAGATGCAGAGGGACGCCTTGTTTTGGCAGATGCACTCTGGTACACGCAGGATCGATTCAAACCAAAACTCATGATTGATTTAGCAACACTTACGGGCGCGATTGTGGTGAGCTTGGGCGGCGAACGCGCCGGTCTTTTTGCAAATGATGAGAATTTAGCGAAGAACCTCAGCAGCGCAGGTGAAAAAGTAGGCGAGCTTTTGTGGCCATTTCCGATGGACGATGCCTATGACAAAGAGATTAACAGTGATATCGCTGATATGAAAAATATAAGTAATGGACGTGGCGCGGGTTCGGTTACGGCGGCAAAATTCTTGCAGCGGTTTACGAATGCTGTTCCTTGGGCCCACTTAGATATTGCAGGTGTAACCTGGACCCACAAAGATCTTCCCACATGCGCAAAAGGAGCCACAGGCTTTGGGGTGCGTCTTCTGAACCAATTCGTGGAAGAGAATTATGAGAAGAAGTAATCTTAGTTGTATCCCCTTAGCGTCATTTTAAGGAATAATTTGTTGAAAATTATGTACAAAATGTCCGCCCAGTCGTTCCCCCCCTCCGCGGGGACAGGCGCTGCGAGGAGCTGCTGCTCCAAAGCAATCAGGCCCTTTTATTTTTTTGTTGGATTGCTTTGCCCAGTTCCCCGCCTGCGCGGGGATGGACTCGCAATGAAGCCTGTGAGTATGCTACTCCCTAAACAAAACGCTATCGATACCCTGTTTAGAGATCATTTTTTCCTTAAGTTGACGCCTCTGCGCCACCGCAAGGGATGACGTTCATGGGGGTTGGAAACAATGACTGATATTTCCTTCTACCACCTTACAGCACTCCCTCTCGAACGCGCATTGCCGCGTCTTCTTGAAAAAATACTCCAAGCCAAGAAACGCGCCGTGATTCTCTGTGGAACTGAAGAGCGGCTGGATTATCTTAATGGGACCTTATGGACTCTCGGAAAATTAAGCTTTATCCCCCACGGAAGCGCCAAAGAAGGCTACGGAGAAGATCAACCTATTTGGTTAACACTTAAGGATGAAAACCCAAATAAAGCTGAATTTTTAGTCTTAACAGAGGGAACGGAATCCCCTTCCCTTTCCACTTATGAACGATGCCTGGATTTATTTGATGGTAATGATGAAGACGCTCTTATACAGGCACGAAAACGGTGGAAATGCTATAAAGACCAAGGCCATGCAATGACTTACTGGAAGCAAACCCCGTCAGGAACGTGGGAAAAGGGAGAATGACTACATACGGTTCCAATCTATGAATTACACTTCCAAGTAGCAAATAAATAGCATTCGAAAAAGTGTTGTGAAACGCTCCTTTTTATTGCTGAAAAAACATTAGCCATATCTTTTGGTCTCCCTCAGCAACGTTTAATTTTTGAAGGCATTCAAGAAACTCATCCTTTTTCTGAGAAGAGTTTGAATCATTACCTCAAATTTCACGATGAATTTGTGCGCTGCACCCTAGAAACTGGAGAGTTGAATAAGATAGAATTACGGATGAGCTGATGGATAGAGGCATGACAATCAATCACAAGCATGTCTTTCGATTGATGAAACTCATGGGTCTAAGATCGACATTTCCCAAGCCTCGTGTGAATACATCCCACGCAAATAAGGAGGATCCTGTTCGGCCCTATCTGTTGAAAGGGCTTTTAATGAATCGAGCAAACTAAGTCTGGGGCATGAATTTCTACAACACCAAGCGCCGCCATCAAGGGGTCCATAAGATGCGACCTGCGGATTTGTATCTGGAAAAATCAGCAAAAATCAAAGCGATTAGCGGAAATGTTATGGGGTCTTTTTTTGTGGTTGCAAGAGGAAGGCAGGCTCGCTACGGCGTTATTTGACGGCGCACCCACTTGCCTAAACTTAACAATTCCTTTACATCTTCCACCACATCTACTCTTTTAAAAAGGTTTAAAAGAAAAATGGGATACCACAATGTGGCATCCCTCTATCTTGATAGAGTTACTTATGATGGGTGTGAAAACATGATAATATTTTTCATATCTTTTAGCTCGGTTATTACTTGATTTTCGTCCTGAATCCTTATTTCCTTGATCTTCTTCTTCATAACGATAGTGAAAAATTCTTGCATTTTTACTGCGTCTTTAAATATCGTGCGAGAGATTCCAAGACTTTTTAGATTGCTTGGTAAGGACCCAAAGTTTTCTTCCACAGCCTCAACTGATACCAAATTAAGATACTGAATGCTTTCCGGTAAAAAAGGCAGAAAACTAGAGGGATTTCCATGTGCATTCAGATTTTTAAGAGCCGTGAGTCTCTCTAAAGCTCTTCCAGAGTTCTCATTTAAATTTGTGCATCCCACGTTGAGGGTTGTCAGATTATTAAGGGTGAGAGGGAGCCAATCACTTTCGAGGGGATTGTAACCTAGATTAAGGATTTGAAGCTTAGTGAGGGATTCTAAATCTGATAATGTATTTATCATACATCCACTTAAGTTAAGTTCTGTAAGATTCTCAAAAGTTGAGAAGGGTCGCAGAGATATGTTCGATAGATTAGCTCCTACCGTAAGACTAGTAAGACAGGCGAGTGATGGCAGACAATCTAGATTCATTTGCGATGACTTTGATATAGTAAGAGTAGCTAAACATGAGGTTAAAGGCGATAGGAATGTCCAATTCTCTAAATCGTTGAAAGTAGCACAGATATTTCTGAGCTTGTTGCATCCCGCCAGCACTTTGGGATTGCGTAAATCACAGTACGATACGTTCAAACTTTCAAGGTTGGAAAGCATTGTTATTGAATTCAAACCCTCATCACCGATTCGTTGCCCGTTAAGGTTGAGATGGGTCAATGCCTTTGGGTTAGGAAACAAAACAATAAACGGAGGAAGTGTCTGAGCCATTATATCAAATTGTCTTGTTATATTTATCCGATGCAATTCCTTTAAAAATAGCGAAGTGCTATAATTTTCAAAGCCCGTGTCAAAAGGAATGGTGCAACTATATTTTTCAGGATATATATGGGAAGATGGATTATGTGCACCCGTACCTGTGAGGATATGAAACCATTTTGATGAAACAAGAACCATGTTGGTAAAGTCTTCAAGCTCAACCTCTTCCGCTGCTGTTACCAAAACGTGATGAGCAAGATCAGCAGAGAATAAATCCAGATCGAATACTATTGGGGGAGCTGATACGAACATGGGAGGTATGGTAGTTTTAACCTCAAGTTCTCTTTCCATTTCTCTTGCGGTAGGTTTAGGAAGGGCTTTACCAATACCCTTTACTTGCTCTACTGGAGGAAGATCCATTGCAAAGCAAGATGTACCGATCATCAAAGTCGCTATCAACACCATACATTTCTTCATAAAAACATTCATAACAAAACCTCATTTACCTAAATTAGAAACAAAACTAATAATTTTTGTTGTTTAATATTTAATTGTTAATTATTGAAATGTCAATCGGTAATTTATTATATTTGCGAGTCCATATGGTTTGAGACTCAAGCGGACTGAAAAATATTATTATTAATGGCCTAGTGTTACGGAGCGTGCGAGTGAGGGATCATTTGATTCCCCGTTTTTCAAATTGGGACTTTCAGATCACCTTATCATATACATTCTGAGATTCCTCCGTCTTAAAATAAATTACTTAACCTGAGTTCTCAAATGGCGCCTATCTCAAGAGATAGATGGTTTTACCTGTCTCTCTTGGCTGTATCTATCAGCCGTTTTTATGCTATAGAGAAGGGAAGAGTTAAAATGAGGATTCTATGAACATGAAAAAAATGAAAGGGTCTTATGTTGCGGTTTTTTTATTGTTGGGGACTTGTCTTTTATCTTTCTCCCAATTATCCGCTCAGTCCTCCAATGAATTAAAGACACTCCCCCCAGCTGCTCAAAATGCTTTAAACAAAGTCCTCGATAAACAGGAAATCAAAAGTGTGCACTCTCTGAAGGGGGGATTGTCACCCTCAATGATATATAAGGTTACGACTGACAAAAAGTCATATGTGTTACGCCTTATCGATGAACACCGTTCCTTTTCTGATCGGGAGCGCGAAATCACGGCCATGCAAATAGCCTCCCAGGGGGGTATTGCGCCTAAAGTTTATTATGCCAATGCTAAGGAAGGGGTCATTGTTATGGAATTTATTCCATCTGTCCCCCTATCCGAAAAGGAACGGTCCCCTCCCCTTTTGTTACCCCACCTTGCTCATATCCTAAGAGAAATCCATCGTGGCCCCCCCTTTCCCCCAACGGATGGTGCACAAGAAAAAATCCGAGATTTGAACGCTTTGCTTGTCTTAAAAAAGGTTAAGTTACCGGCTTTGATAAATGAGGTCCTCACAGGTTTCCATCGAATCGAAAATACCCTCCAGAAAACGGCAAAGCTTGCGCCCTGCCATAACGACCTAAATCCGAATAATATCTTGTTCACCGAGAGTGGAATAAAGGTTATTGATTGGGAAGCCGCAGGGATGGGGGATCCTTATTTTGATTTAGCAACCATCGCTCTATTTTTGCGTTTACCCACCAGGATGAAGAGACCTTTTTGACATCCTATTTTCAATCCCCGCCAACTCCTGAGCAAAGGGATAGAATCTATTTAATGAAGCAGGTCGCCCTATGTTTTTATGGTCTTGCAGTTCTAAATGCGTCTCTTACTGAACCAGACATTCTTCTATCCTCTCATGAAATTTCAGCATTACCCAGTTTTTCTGATTTTCTTAAGGCAATGGGAACGGGGCAAGAAAAGTTGGATTCACCCCTATCCCTCCAAAGATTTGCTTTCACAGCTATCAAGCAAGCCCTCAACAATATGAAAACAAAAGAGTTTTCTCAATCCTTAAATAATATGGGGGGTGTGAAAAAGCGATGAACACTTTTGAAAAACTCACCTTACTTGAAAGCCAGGCAGATGAGTTTGGTTTTATGTGGCACGCCCCCTCTCAGATCTTGGATCAGATTCAGAGCGAGTGTGAAGAAATTAAACAGACTTTGAAACAACAAGGAGGGCGGAATCATCTTCAGGAGGAAATTGGGGATCTAATTCATGCCGCATTCTCCTTATGCCTCTTTTGTGAATTTGATGCAGAAGAAACCATGGTCAAAAGTATCGATAAGTTTGAAATACGTTTTAATAAACTTAAACGCCTCGTTCATGAATCAGCTCAAGGATCGCTGAAAGGACAACCCGTTGAAGTCCTTATGGATTTTTGGAATCAGGCAAAACAACGACATCACCGTCCCTAAAGGGAGCGAGCTTCCCTGCTGCAAAATTTCACCTTTCCAGGCCCCTATTCGTCTGGTGAGAATGGGGCTTGACATATCGTCCTTATAAAATTAATTAAATATATTTTTAGAGGTTGTTAAGAACATGCTGAGAATCGTCACTATCCTTGTTTTTGTTTTTATTTCTTCTCCTGGACATTGTATGGAACCCGAAGAAGCTGATAATTTTCTCTCTTCTAGCATGGTTAATAGCAAAGGATTGAATCAACAGCATGTTCTTTCACAGCATCCGGAAGCATTAGATCGAGAAATTTCTTCCAAAGATGCCGAACTTTATTTGCAAGAGGTCTTCGCTATTATCAAATCTCACTCTGTTATGAGAAAGAAAGTTGACTGGAAAAAGCTAGAGGATGAAGCTTTTCAATTAGTTTCCAACGCTCAGAAAACATCAGACACCTATCCTGCTATCTATCATATTTTAGATAAATTAGGTGATAACCATAGTTTTCTTATGAAACAGATCACATCAGAAGCTCTTGTTGAGGAAAAAGAGGACAACCAACTTTCCTTCAATTGCACCAAGGGAGAGATGCTTCATCATAAAATAGGATACATTCTGCTCTCAGGATTCTCTAGCCGAGATGATCAAACAACAGAGAAATATGCTCTTCATATCAACGAGATAATAAAAAATTTAGCTAAGCTTGATCCTTGTGGTTGGGTTCTTGATTTAAGACAAAACGGAGGGGGAAACATGTGGCCTATGTTAGCTGGAGTTGCTGCTCTTCTTGGAGACGGGAAGTTAGGCTCTTTTGTTGATCCAGATGGTAATGAAGACGAATGGTCTTGCAAGGAAGGAAAAATACTCTCCGAAGCAGGAGTCATGGTAGAATATTTACCTCAAGAAAGTATCTATAGAATTCCTGCTAATTCCCCTATCACGGTATTAATTGGACCTGATACAGCAAGCTCAGGAGAGGCTATTACTGTTTCTTTTAAAGGACGCCCCCACACGCGTTTTTTCGGCCAAAAAACGAGCGGACTTTCATCCGCAAACCAAGGTTTTCCTTTAACGGATGGTGCAGAATTGTTTTTAACGACGGCTTACTTTGCCGATCGACATCAAAACATTTATACTGACGGAATTTCTCCCGATGAATTTACATCTGAAGGAGAAAACCATGAGGATTCAACCTTAAAGAAAGCAACAGAGTGGTTACTTGATCAATCAAAATGAGAAAATTGAACACAAAATAATTTCAGAAGCATGCAGAACTCGTCATGATATATTTGTTGAATGATGTATCAAAAAATAAAAGATGACTATGATAAAACTAAAGAAATTATTTTTCATACCCACCTTGGCGGCAGTGGGGTTTCTTATTGGACTCGTCATCCTTATCTCCTCAGGCCTTAATGATCAGATTGGCAAGGCAGATGTTGCATTAGTACTTGGCAATACGGTAGATCTTGATGGCAAGCCTTCAACCCGTCTTCGGGCCCGATTAGATAAAGCTCTTGAACTGTACCGTGCTGGTTATTTTCCAACCATTATCGTTAGCGGTGGTATAGGCAAGGAAGGATATGAGGAGGCACAAGTCATGCGTGATTACCTGGTCTCACATGGCATCTCTGCAGAATATATTATTATGGACAATACGGGCATCAATACGTTCGTTAGTGCTAACAACACGGTGCAGATCATCCGTCAATCGAACAAGAAGAGTATCTTTGTTGTTTCTCAATACTTTCATTTGCCCCGTGCGCGTTTAGCTCTTGAACGCATGGGTGTAGTGCCAATTTACTCTGCTCACGCAAATTTTTTTGAAATGCGTGATGTTTATTCTTCGTTGCGCGAAGTGGTGAGCTATGTCTATTACACATTCCGCGATTATGGTTCTGGCGAATGAAGGGATTGCATATGCTTATTAATAATTCTTATTAAAAGTCTCTTGCGTTCTTTAAGAACAAATGGTATTTTCAATGATCCTTGAAAAATAGATTGATATTTATCGGAATAAATAGTATGAAAAAGTATGTATTAGTGTTTTTTGTTTTTGTTTTTTTATCAAATTTTGGTCATGCGTCTGACTATCAGATTTCCCCTCCCCCTTCATGGGTCGATACTGTAAAAAATGAGGGTTCACAGGTAGATCATGATCTGAAAGATTATGGAATATCTTCTCTTCTGCACGATATCCAGGAAAAAGTAGAGAAAAATTCAATTATCTCCTTTCAGCATAGAATTTATAAAATTCTACAACAGGATATTATTCAAGATATCTCAAATATTGAAATAGGATTTGACCCTCAGCATGAAACGGTTCATCTCCATCAGGTCTGCCTTAAACGTGGGTCTAAGACCTTTAACCAACTTTTCCCCCATAACATAAGAGTGTTGCAAAGAGAGAAGCAACTCGAGAACAATATTTATACAGGCGAGAAGTCTCTCGTCATATTTCTCGAAGATATTCGGGTCGGTGATATTCTTGAATACATCTATAGTATAGAAAATAGTGATTGTCGCCTTGTTAAAAACTTCTATAGTCAGATGCCCTTAACCAAATCTATACCCATTGCTCACATGAGATATCGCCTAGTTTGGCCTCGTGACCGCGCTCTTTCCATTAAAAATCATGGGACGCAAATAAAACCAACAACAAAAGATTTGATCAATATAAAAGAATATATTTGGAATATCAAGAATGCAAAAGCAACACATCAAGAAGAAGACACGCCCCCCTGGCACTACCCCTATCCTCGGGTAGAAGTGGGGGCAAAGAAAAGCTGGCAGGAAATTGCTAGTGAAAAAGCAGAGGTCTTTAAAGTTCCTGACCAACTATCAAATGAGCTTAAAAGCCATATTGCACAGATATCTCGCAAACATAAAAATCCAAGCGATCAATTGTTAGCTGTTGTACAGTTCATACAAGACGAAATACGCTACATGTCCATTCCAATGGACGATGGATTACCGACAGACCCTTCCATCGTTTTTAAAAGGAGATATGGGGATTGTAGAGATAAGTCTCTTTTGGCTTTGACAATTTTGAAAGGCCTCGGGATAAAGGCCTTGCCTGTTCTAGCCCATACACAAGACGGGAAAATACTTAACAAAATCTTGCCCCACACCGCTTTTAACCATGCCATCATCCTGGCTCATGTAAATGGAAAGCCCTATTATTTTGACCTTACCCTATCATTTCAAAGGGGAAATTTAGAGAATTTTTCCCCACCCAATTATGGGTATGCTTTAGTGCTCGATCCGACAACAACCGCTCTTACAGATATGACTTCTCCTTTATCAAACTTATCCTTCCGTGCCTACTATGAAACGTTTGATTTATCAAAGGGGTTTGATGCTCCCGCTTTATTAAGCGTCAAAACCTTTGTTAAAGGAAAAAGCGCGGATTTCATGCGAGAATTCTTAGCTTCAAAGGACATTGAAAACCATCAAAAAGCCTATTTCGATTATTATAAAGACTTTTATCCTTCAATCGCTTTAAAAGATAATTTAAAAATTACAGATGATACTGAAAAGAATGAAATAACGGTGCTCGAGAGCTACGAGATTCAAAATCCAGGAGTAGTAGATTCGTCAAAAGCGAACTTGGTTTTCTCCCATCATGCCAATGAACTTCGTTCTTATTTCACCGAAACCATAAACTTACCGAGAACAATGCCTATATCGGTTTACTATCCTCTACATTTTTTGAAACATATTACGGTTCTTCTCCCTGGAGAAGAAAACAATATAACCCCAGAAAAAATTGAAGTAAAAGACCCCTCTTTTCATTTTAGCAAGATGGAACAAATCAAGGAAAATCGCTTTTCCATATCTTACCATTATATGGCTCTCGCGGATCATGTTATCCCTGAAAATGCACCTGCTCATATTGAAAATATTAAGCAAGTAAAAGATGCTTTGGGGAGAAATCTTACTACATCTATTGATAACAATGTGAAGGATTCTATAAATTGGCCTGTGCTCATTTTGACACTGATTATTACTTTAATATTTTCCTATGTATGCTTTAAAATATATTTCTATAAACCTAAAAAAGTGATGGAGAGCCCCTCTTCCACCCAATATCAAGGGATAAGAGGTTGGCTTATTCTTCCGGCAATTGGTTTGATTATATCGCCTTTTTATGAGGCATATGCGCTTAAAGAGTATTTTACTATGATTCACTCACATAATGCTTGGAGTATGCTTTTAGATACAAGCCTTGAAGACTATAATCCGTTAAAAGCCCCCTATCTTCTCTCGTTACTCTTTATCGTCATTGCTGAAGCCGTTTATTGTGTCCTTCTTCTTTTCCTCTTCTTTAAGAAAAAACAAATTTTTCCAATAGCCTTTATGGTTTGGCTTTGGGCCTCTCCTTCTGTCGCTTTCATCCTTGAAGTGCTAAATGTATATATCATCTATGAACCTTTAGGGGGTCTGTATAAGGCGGGTGTGGAATATCTTCGTTCTATTGTCAGTGCTATTATATGGACAGCTTATTTTATGCGGTCAAAGAGAGTTAAAGCCACTTTCATACAAGCTTAACCCCACATATTTTTAAATTCTTACTTTAAAACCTCCTTCAATGTCTGTTGGAGTATTTCTTCCCCTATGTTCTGATTTTGAGAACCCAGTCTGAATTTTCTCCGATGGTGCTGCGGGTCAATGTGCAGCTCATTCGGGTGTTACAAAGAAGGATGTGATCCTCATCAATTACAACCGCCCCAGACAAGACGTGAATGCTTTGCTTCATGCTTTCTCTCGTTTTAGGTTGGAAATGATTGTTATCATTGCCCTGCGAAGGTAAGTTCTTCAAGGGGAGCTTTGGTTTTTTTTGTACAACGATCTTGATTTTTTCTTAAACCCCGCCTATCTTTACTATGAACACACACTATAGGTATTAATCGTATCATGAAGCACACCTCTCGATAGCCCTGTTAAGGGCAACGCTTACAAACCAAATATGGTTTTGAAGCATCTTTATAACCGCCCTAAATTTCGAGAGATTACGCATGATTCATAAACCCATTCCTTTCCATAACGTTGGTCTGTCCTTTCCCCAAAAAGTCTGTTTCGAAGGATTTACAACCTAAATACATCATGGCAGTCGCATTGCCCTCATGGGCCAAAACGGCAGCGGTAAATCCACGTTGCTGAAGATGCTACAAGGTCTTGTTGAGCCGACCATCGGGGACATTCAGTGGCCGGATAACATTGTCTTCGGCTATGTGCCCCAAGTCATTGAGGATTTTGAATCGTTAAGTGGAGGTCAGCGGCTAAATGAAGCTCTAACTCAGGCGCTGGCTCTTAATCCTAACGTCTTATTGTTGGATGAACCCACCAATCACCTGGATCTACGCAACCGCCGCTCCTTGATGCGGTTGCTTAAGAATTATCCTGGAACGTTGATTATTGTTTCTCACGATGTTGAGGTACTGAGGACGTGTGTGGATACTCTGTGGCACATTGAAAACGGTAAGGTCCATATTTTCTCAGGAAGTTATGATGATTATGTACAGGAGATCCACATCAAACGGGCCTCCCTCGAGGAAGAAGTCGCACGTCTGGATCGTCAGAAAAAGGATAACCATCATGCTTTAATGAAAGAACAAACTCGAGCAAAAAACAGCCGATTGCGGGGGGAAAAGCATATCGAGCAAAGGAAATGGCCCACTATCGTCTCCGATGCAAAAGCACGGCGAGCTGCCGAAACATCAGGCCGCAAAAAGCGCGCCATAAGCCGCTCCAAACAAGAGCTGACAGACCCCTTATCCGAACTGCGATTACCCGAAATCATTAAGCCCACATTCTCCCTCTCGGCTTCTCATGGCGGATCGAAAGCTCTTGTTTCCCTGCGAGATGCAGCTTGTGGGTATCAGCACCCCATCCTACAGCATCTCAATTTGTCAGTGAGCTCTCAGACACGTGCCGCCATTTGTGGGGATAATGGTTCTGGTAAATCGACCATGATCAAAGCCCTCTTAAATGACCCTGAGGTGACAAAATCTGGGCAGTGGCTCACCCCAAAACAAACGGATATAGGCTACCTTGATCAGCATTACAGCACCCTTAATCACCACCAAACCGTTTTAGAGAGTATTCATACCGTGGTCCCAACATGGCCCCATGCTGACTTCAGAAGACACCTCAATGACTTTCTGTTCCGCAAAAATGAAGAAGTGAATGCGTTTGTCCGTACCCTCTCAGGAGGGGAGAAAGCCCGATTGACTCTCTCCCAAATCGCAGTCAAAACCCCAAAACTCTTGATCCTTGATGAGGTCACTAACAACCTGGATCTTGAAACCCGGGACCACATCATCCAGGTTTTAAAAGACTACCCCGGGGCTATGATTGTCATCTCCCATGATGAAGATTTCCTAAAGGCCATTTCTATTGATAGTTATTATGATATAGAAAATGGAATTGTTACAATGATGATATAAGGTAATGACCGACGCCCAGATGAAACCAAAAGATTCCTGAAATTGTTGAGCTCAATGTCCTTTCAAAATTGAGAAAACATGGGAGTGGACCACAGCTGCTTGATCTGACGGAGGCTGAAACACAAAAGAAAAGCAGTATTCTCGACATAGGCAAACATGAAGCCTGTGTTGAAGGGAAAATTTTCTATTCCCTCCACTCTGATTTAACCGAAAGAATTTGCAATTGTGTTAAAAATATACTATAGAGGTCTTAGTTTTAACTTTTAGCATAATGGTACCCAATGAAATTTTCTTTAAAAAACTTTGTATTAACTGCTCTTGTGAGTGTTTCGTTAAGCGCCTCTCTTCTTATCGCTCCCACATATGGAATGGATCCTACACCAGAGTGGACTAAGTGTGCTTTGATCGTGAAGCAAAAGGGTGAGTCGATTATGGAAAGGGGAAAATGTGACGATCCTCATGCCCCCTATTCCACATTCAAAGTTGCTTTAGCTCTTATGGGGTTCGATGCAGAAATTCTACAAGACAAAGATTCCCCCGAATTGGTCTTCATCAATGAAGATGATAACAAACTGAAGCGCATATATCCCGATTGGTACACTCTCGAGATAGGAGAGAAATACCATTGGCGCCAAGCTCATACGCCAGAAACTTATATGAAAAATTCTGTTATTTGGTATTCATTCCGTATTACACAAGCCCTTGGAAAAGAGAAGTTCCAGGAGTATGTATCAAAATTCCATTATGGCAATGAAGATATTTCTGGAACACCCGATAAAGACGATGGTTTATTGAAGAGTTGGCTGGGGACATCCCTGGAAATCTCCCCCCGTGGCCAAGTGGAATTCCTTGAAAATTTATTTGTCGGGAATCCTATGGTGTCAAAGGATGCTCAAGAAAAAACACGGGAGATCATGGACCGGGATGAAGAATGGAATGGCTGGAGGCTCTATGGGAAAACCGGCGGCGGTGCAGTAGGATGGTTTATCGGATGGGTTGAAAAAAAGGAGGACCGCGTTTTTTTTGCCCAATACATTGATGGGACGGATCAAAACCTCGATCAGACAGGTCTCTCCGTTCATGAAACGGCGGGACTCAAAGCCAAAGAGGTTGCTAAGAGGCATATTCTGAAACTATTACCGAAATAGCTACAAGAAATAATTTTGGTTTTTTATTATTTTCTCTATTTTATTAATTGATGATATATGTTTTAAGCTTCTAATTCGTGTATAAATTGTATTATTGTATTTACTTTTGTTGAAGGGTTTTTTCAAATGTTTAAAATTCGATTGTTAGGATTATTGTTCATCATTTCTTCCGCCCAAGCTATGGAAGCACAATTATTAACTTGGGATGATCACGAAGCGGGAACGGGTCTCCATGTTTCTGCAAAGGGAGATACCCAAAGAAGCGGGCCTTGGACTCTGCGTGAGATCCAATTGGGGGACACTCAATTTTACCAGGATTTATTCCAAGAGCCTGAAGTCACTGCAACATTTGGAAATAGGCAAGCTCTGCCTGTAGACAAAACAACCCAATATGTCAATACGTGGGTTGATCGATTTTCGCAAGGTATTCCTTGGAGCAAACTGACGATAGAACAAAATAAACAAGCGATCGGATGTGTGCAAATAGGGGTCAATGCCCAGCGATCAGGTGTGGGCGAGCTTGCGCGTGCTTTCACAAAGTCAGCTCAGGGAAAAGGGTTCGGAACAGAAGCTCTCCGATTTATTGTGGAGGAATGGGCGCCAGCTATTCGTCAGGTAGGTCTTGGTCAGTATAAGGCAGCCTCAGACTCCGCGGTTAATAAATTTAAATGCTTTGGGGGGGAGGAATTAAAACTGATCTATACAACGTCGAGTCCTTCTAATCCTGCCTCATGGAGCGCCTATAAAAAATTTGACTTTCATCCTTCTGAACCTACCGATAAAATCCATCAGATTTCTTGTGAAAGCTGGGAACAGTCTCAACACGGAGACTTTGAGAATTATGTTGTTTCAAAATATTTCTCCCCTGTTTCTTCTAAGGAGCTTCAATTAGATGTTCTTTACGATATGGTTGATGAGAAGGGATGCCAGCGTACCCTTAGTTATGTCGATAATTATAAAGCCCTTCGCTATCACTTTGAGCGCGAGGTAAAGTAGCTAAATCATCAAGACAGGGGCACCCCATAAATTTTTGAAATGCCTTTTTAACCGCTCTAACTATGAGCTTTCAGAAGAAACTCTTCTCCTAAAAAATAGGCTTCCTATAAAAGGGACGGATAAGTTCTATGTTCCTTAAAATGCCGCAAGACCTGATCGCGCCTCTCGAGGATCGCTTCCAAATAAGCAGGGGTTAAAAAATCTGCATTCTTCGCGCTAGTAAAAATCTTCTTGAGCATCGACAGGTTTAATCCTTCAAGAGCTTTTCTGGTTCGATCGGACAGGTGATGGGTAAAGGACATCAGGAATTCCCCATCTCCTGCGTGATATTGTCGCCAAAGACTGTTTTGATGAATGACGTAGCGAAAGGGAAGCCCATATCCTTTGAAGGACTGATAGAAAGATGCGGGCAGCGTATCACCAAAGGTCTTTTGTAAGGTCTCTGTTGTCGGGTTTTCAATCGTTTTTGCCTGCTCAAAAGGAAAAGGTTTACCCCAATCATTTGTTTTTAGTTTATCGCTGTAGCAAACTCTAACGAAAGGAAGTTCCCCATATTTGACGCGCTGATGATTACGGACGCCGCTGTTATCGATGGCAATAAGTTGAGTTTTTTCTTTATCTTTAACAATCAAAATATTGTGAGGCCCCGAGTCCCACTGGCCAAAAACAAAGTAGAAAAGGTGGAGGTTTGCAACGTCTTCTTCATCCACTTCATTTAAGGCATGCTCATAGATTCCGGGATTTAAGGCCTCAATGCGGGTTTCAACAAAAAGTTGGAGCGATCCTTTCATGCCCTTTATGTCAGTCATGACTGTCGGAGGGACATTGGGAAATCCAAGGGATATAGAAGCCTGATAGGCTGCAACTTCTGCGTGTGCATCTCCTAAATCGTCTTTAGGAAGGTTTTTAAAGACGGCCTTGAGCCCATTATCCAGCTCGACAAAAAAGACATCTCCATCAAACTCTGCCTTTTTTCCAGTAGATTGAAGATGCTCTCGCATGGGACGCATAGAGATGACTTTTCCTTTTTTTAGCAAGGTGGAAATCTGCGAATTTTTCCAATTTTTGAGATGGGTATCGACCATTTGGGGAAAACAAGAAGCAATATTCTTGTTGCTTTGCTCGTCTGCAAACCCGGTATTCATGGGGAAACACAAGACACATATGATCAGGAGAATCCGACAACTCATAACAACAACTCCATTACTTATCTACACATATAAATCCTATAACTCAACTTAGGATGGAGAACAATGTGCTGCTGCTATATCCCTTGTTTTTCATGGTTAATCAGCCGCTTTTTACGAACAACACCACCGCCATAGCCACCGTGTTCCCCATTCGTGTTAATGACGCGGTGGCAGGGGATCACAAGGGCAATCTGGTTTGCGCCATTGGCATTTGCAACCGCTCGAAAGGCTGAGGGAGTACCAATAGCTTTGGCGAGTTCTGCGTAAGACCGGGTTTCTCCGAAAGGGATTCTTTGCAGCTCTTCCCACACACGCTTTTGGAAAGAAGAGCCAAGAAGAAAGAGGGGCGTTTTGAACGCCTTTAACTCACCATTGAAATACTGGTTCAGCTCCTTTTCAATAGAATGAATGGGCGAGGTTGTTCCGGGAAGGATGGCGGACTTTGTTTTTTGCCGCAAGCGTTCGACTTCTCGCTCTAGGCCTCGACGATCCACGAATTCCAGAAGGTAGAGCGCATCCTCATCAGCGATCGCTATCATGGGACCAAGTTTCGTATCCAGCCAGGAAGCTTTTAGAACATTCAGATGTCCAAGCTTTGATGGCGCCGCCCCCATAATACGGGAAAAGGCATCCCTAAACCCGCTACTGGATTCATATCCCGTATCTATCTGTGCATTGATCACTTTGTCCCCTCCTCTGATTTGTTTCATGGCGAGTCCCATGCGTCGCGCACGTGCATACTCAACGAAGGTCATGCCAAACCGTTTTTTAAACTGACGACGTGCTGTTGAAGCGTCCACTGATAATTCTTCAAAATCTTTATCCTTCCAACGCCTCGATGGATCGTCTTCAACCGCCTTCACAAGCGTTTGCACGAGCTCTGAGACATGGTTGGGATGGGACAGAGGACGACAGCGCTGACAAGGCCGAAAGGATGCCAGAAGAGCACCTTGAGCCGTTTCAAAAAACTCACAATTCTCAAAATTTGGCTTTCTTGCAGGACACGTGGGGCGACATAATACACCTGTTGTTTTGACACCTACGTAAAAAACACCTTCGTATTCTGGATTTTTATCCAGCAATGCTTGATAATATTCTCGTGCATTTTCAGGTGCTATCATTTTGTTCTTCACTCACTCAACCTTGTCTATATTCCCATTATAGGTGAGCTTGTAGAATGATGCCGCCGAAATTCAGGCATTGATTTTTTTATTTTATGACTTCCAAGCCAAAACATAGGCTTGTTTTGTAGGAAAGTCGGAGAAAGTTTTTTCATCTTCTGGCCACTCGTTAAACGCCTCTATCCACCCATCAACTTTTTCATGGGAGACAATGCCAGCTCCAATGGATTTGTCTTTCCATTCCATTGCCCCTAAAATCAGTATATCTTTTATTTGTTTTAAGCTTGCCTTGGGTTGGGAAAAAGTAACCTTTGTCTTTCCATATCCGGCTTGTTCGTAAAGGAGCTGCAAACGGCTTCCGATATCGTAGTCCACCCCTTTGGTTTGTCCCAAAGTCATTAAGGTTTCTACATATTCACGGAAAATTAATTGATTTGAAAAATTCTGGGTGGTGCTCATGATGGATTCTTGCGAAGCAACAACGCCTCCTTCCTTTAGAAGAGTTTTTACGACCGCAACAACCTTATCTGGGTCTTTCACATGCATGAGAATCAAACGCATATAAACGAGATCAGCCTCCCCCACGGGCAGATTTTGTTCAGATCCAATATCACCATGAAGCAAGGTTACATTTTTTAAGCCTTCAGAACTGATGCGAAGCTTTGCGAGCGCGAGCTGCTCCTCACTTATATCCATAGCGTAAACATGACCACGTTCCCCGACTGTCTTAGCCAAAAAGGGAAGCATAACACCATTGCCACAGCCAATGTCCCATACAATTTGTCCTGCTGAAAGGCCTGCCGCTTTGAGGTGATTCTCTGTCTCTTCTTTAAGCACTGCATTTTGGATATCAAGCCTTTGAGCTCCTTTTTTCCCAACCGCGAGGATGTAAGTATCGTCTTCTAATTTCATTGCATAAGATTTCGTTGTTAAAGTGAATATAGTAATGATGACCAAGAGATAGGTATAAAAAGAGCGGCTCTTGTTGTTATGTATTTCATAATTCTTCATTGATGCATGCTCTCTTTGTTCTTACTCTACCTTAGTATATGGTTGAGCGCTTCTTATTCAAGTAGAAATTTCCTCCCCTCATGATTCGCCACAAAGCCAAGCTTTTGATAAGACTTGGAAGATGTTATGATCCGAAAGGGGTATAGAAGCCGAACACCAAGAAACTGGGCGACCTTTTTACTTCTTTGAAGCTGCATTCTTTCTTGTTACAAAATTGTATCCTTTTTCCTTAATGTATGGTGCTGAGTATTTCGCAATTTCATCAGCCGCCCACATCATAATTGCGGGTGGCAATTTCCTGTTACGAGGATTCGTTATGACAAGACCTTCTTTCTCTGCTTCCGGGAGTTGATCGTATTCTTGTTGACTTGATTGTTTATCTAAAAGAAAGCCAACTGAAGTATCTACAAAGATTCGACCAAATTCAGTATCTACAAACCTTAATGCTTTGAAGCCTTTTGGCAAATCCTGCTTAGGATCCAGAAGTTGTATATCTACGGCGTCCTCACCATTTTCTTGGTAAGCTATCGTAATAGGAGCCTTATATCTCATAAAGCTATGGAGATGGGCATGGGGATTTGGCTCTTTGCCAGGTTGCTGTTCTTTACCAAAGGCAAGGTTATTACCTATTAAGACATTAAACAGTTCGGGAACATTATACCCAGCGGCTTTTAGCCAATCACGTCTACCATTATTCGTGGCATAAAGAACATCCCTAACTTCTTGGGAGATAAGAGGGCAATTTTCATCGACATATTCCATATCAGGGTAATGCGTTAAGCCCTTATCGGTGTCTTTTTCATCTATTTTGACAGCTATAACTTCTCTTCCCAGATAATATTGGTTGAAATGTAAAACCACTTTAACATGCGGGGTCTCTATGACCCCAAATCGCTCTTTTTTAAAGGGAGTACAAGTCATACATTCTGACAAGGCAGGCTTTTCCTCACTTTCCATTGCAAAAACATTTGTTAAGAAAACAAAGAATAAAATAAAAACTAAAATCGTTTTAAGTTTTGACATTTGAATAGAATTCTCTTCCTTCCTTAATAAAATGAGCAGATTTATCTAGATCAATAATAGGATTGGATAAGGCAAAAATCCACTCTATTTTTCAAGAGCGGCTGATTTCTAATTATACAAGCTGTAAGCGGCCATGGCGCCCATGCCAAAGTTTTCAAAAATACTAATGGTTCCTAAAGGAACATTTAACACAGTACCTAAACATGCACACTTAATTTTTTGCCCTGAAAGAACGCTTTTAAGAACGCCTATGCCACTCACCGTCATCACAACAAGTGTCACCCAATTGATGAGGAAAGGATCAATCTTTGCAAGGTAAGCTATGCCTAGGAAAAACTCGATAAACGGGTAAGCATATCCGTATACTCGTACCCTTTTTGCAATCAAATCATAGGTGGAAAACCCATCTACAAACCCCTTAAGGTCAAAGAATTTAAACAGAGAGAGGAAAATAAAAAAATACCCCATGAAGGAGTGCATCATAGTCTCGAATGGGTGAGTCTCAAGGTTGTTTTGAACCCACGAGAGAACAATGCAAAAAATAAAAATAATGATAAGAGGCTTATAGTTCTTCCATTTTTCTTCTAGAATTTTAAAAGATAAGAAGCTTTTTCTTCTATCATTGTTGTCATAAGGTTTTTCTCCAGCTGAAGTAGGGTGAGCCATAGAACAACAAGTATTTTCCTCGTTTTCAGGATTTGATATTTGGTCGGGTCTCAACAGTATATTATTGTCCATGATAGATACCTCCTCTTATTCGAACCTTTTAATAAGTTGACGAATTTCTTCAATTTTTTGTTTCTGTTTTTCTTGGTCGTTCTGTTGAAAAGCTTGCCCAACACAATGGGAAAGATGCGTATCCAATATTTGTACCTCTAAGTTACGGACGGCTGATCGAACCGCATGTAGTTGGGTTAAAATATCCGGACAATACCGTTGCTCTTTGATCATCTTTTTCACCCCTTCAACCTGCCCTGCAATACGATTGAGTCGGGGCAATTGGTCTATATGGGATGGATGGTGGCTGTCTTCACATTCCTGGTGATTCATCATTTTTCAACTTTCTTAAAAATAATCCTATATCATATATATACCCCATGGGGGTATATGTCAAGGACGTAGGAACTTAGTCTGCCCCCCTACTTAAATCCTACTTCATCAGATTCTGACTCACCAACGCCAGCCTTTCATAACTATCCGGCTGAAGCGTATCCTCAGCAATACGACAAGTTTTTTGAGCCCCACAAGCGAGGCACCTATGGATAATTTGCCAACCCTTTTTTGCCTTATAGGCCAGCTGCATGGGTTGCATTAATCCCTTGCAAGAACTCGCTCTGTCTCCCGGAATAATATCTAAATGCACAGAATAAAGGCAAAAAGGACAGTGGTTCCTGTAACGACCATTATTTACAGGAAGGATTTCTTCATTACAATTTTCACAGATAAAACCTGTATTTTCTAAATTTCGCGCCATCATGGACCCTCAATGTTTGAGTTCAAACATTTAAAGGGCCCGGGTTCCGTTTATTCTTAAGAAGGCTGAGCTTCTTTTTCAGGCTTGATTAAGGGAGGGACAAATTCACCGTTTGGTTAAACGATTACTTCCCGTTCCAGCTTCAAAAAGACAAACCATCTACACTCAAAGGATTTCAAGCAGATCCTCACTTTCGCGAGGACATCTTGAAAGGCGAAGAGCATACGTCTTTTATCCGAACCTCGGCCTGCTTTGTTCATTTGTACAAGCCACTGTAGTGCGGAATTTCCACCACACTCCACGGGTAAGTGTCACCTAATCTCACTGACAATAATAGGCTTCGTCCCCGGCTAGATGACGCGCGCTAAATAAGTATTCATACTTTTCTCCAGTTATCGTTGATTTTGTTTTATATGAAGCGAATAAAATAGGCAATAACTATTTAAAACAAATGATCTAATAAAACAATTGTTTTGTCATTAAAACAAAGGCTATGGGAGGATTTTATTAATGTTTTGATAATTTTGGGGAACTTCCCTTGCCGTCCCGCCAAATATGGAACTGTTGCGAACTGATAAGTTGGAAGGAATTTGCTATAGAGAAGCTGGTCTTTAGAGAAGGGTTCTTGCGTTTCTGAACTATTCATACTAATAAAATAGAAGCATATTTACTTTAGAGGGAATTAAAATGTCTAGATTTGAACGTTATGAAATCCGAGAAGCACTGCCCGGAGATGCAGAAGGAATTGCTTTCGTTCATATTAAATCCTGGAAAACAAGCTATGCGGGTATTATTGATCAATCCTATCTGGATAACATTAGCTATGACCAGCGTCTCGCTTTACGAAAAAAAATATTAGCATCGAAGGATCCCCTGCAACTCGTGGTTACCCTTAATGGGCAAATCGTTGGTTTTGCCGATGCAGGTCCCCTGCGTCCGGAATTGCATCATGAACGATATTCTTTTTTTAAAGATAGCCAGGAAAAGCGCGCTGAGATCTATGCCATTTATCTTTTAGAAGAGCATAAAGGTAAGGGACTGGGCAGAGCCCTCTATCAACACTGTAGAGACTAATTCAGCCAGAAGGGCTTTAAGCACTTTATCACGTGGGGTTTAGCCGATAATGCTCGCGCGAGGCATTTTTACGAAAATGAGGGTGGAGAAATTATTGGCGAGGTCAATATCATGATCGGCGATAAAAATTACTTGGAATATTGTTATTTGTTTACGACATAAAAATTATAGCTCTTTGTAACACTGTGATTTAGGCAAGAATTATTCTGCAGGCTCAAAGGCCAGATACCCTTGCGACTTTGCGGCGTTAGGGGGGCTCTGGGCGCGGCTTAGCTGAAACGAGGCCTCACGACATTAAAAGGGTTTGAACTCAATGTTCAAACCCTTCTGTTCAGTCATCGTGTCATGTTGAATACCAGGCGCCAAGATTTCCACCTTGGTTTATGTCAATAATCCTTATTCTTGTTTAAAAACAAACATGAAATTGTTAGCCGCGCTCTCCATCACGAGCTTATCTTGCGTGTTCGGCATCCTATCCGTCCCATCACGCATCCGCCTCGCGCTGAGACGCCAATTTTCATATAAATTCTTTGAAGAAATGTCATCCAAACTGGCCGTTGTGAGATGGTCGTACCAAGTTAAATTATTCCAATGGCCCCATCTCCAGAAAATACCGACGGGCGCTGTGTCTTCCTTCCAG
>JACDGE010000145.1 GCA_013815465.1 Alphaproteobacteria bacterium
TCAGAGCGGCTGAGAAGGGCAGATTCCTCGGGGATGACTAAATCTGAACGAATAGCTGATTGTTGTATAGATGGCTGTTGAAGGACTTGTTGTAGCTGATTTTGATTATTTTCTTTTGTTTTTTGGAGAGTTAAAATCCCGATTCCGGCAAGCCCAATAAACAGAACTGCCACTATATAAAAATCTTCTTTTCTTAAACCAAAGAAAATCTGCGTAAACAGGCCAATAGTCATCTTTCCGTTTGCTTTTTCATGATGAATTTGTATTTTTTCTAAAGTTGACTCATGAAGAATCGATTGGGCGGGAAGAATTTTGCATGATTCTTCCATTGTTTCAAAAATTTTCTTAAACTCAAGAATGATTTGTTCAAAATTAGCCTCCGGACAAAGTTTTTTTAAAATTTCAAAAACAACGAAATAATAATTTCTTTGCTCCCTAAGGTCGATGCAAGAAAATTTTGTCCGTTCTTTTGCAATAGTCTCATGTTTTTCTTTCTCTAAAACAACAACAATTGTTTTTTTCTCATTTTTTATATCTTTGCTGTTGCAATCAACGGCTTGTGTTCGCACTTCAACCTCTATACCAGCAAGCTTTAAATGAGCATTCAGATGATACTCAAACACTTGCCTGCACTGTTGATCGTTACAGTAGACAATGAGAGACAAAAGAGGATTTTTTGTCTGCTTTGAACAGGCTTTTAAGCTTTTTTCAAAAGCTGCATAACTCGTTAAGGTTAAATAATATTTTCTTATAATAGAATGATGCCGAGATTTTTCTATAAAATCTACAATAGAGTCACGTGAATTACATTTCAATTTCTCCTTAACTCTCTTTATATATGTAAAAACGGTGTCTTTAGAAATGTTTAGAAGAGAAGCAATTTTACCCGTACCACGCACATGCACAAGACAGGCAATCACATCAATTTCTCGAGGCGTAAAAGGTATACCATCTATAATTTTTAAATGTGCTAGATAAATGGCTTGCGGGAAGAAAAACTCATCATTTTGCATAAATCTAAATTCTTATGACCGAACCTCCCTCGTTTTTTCCACCATAATTTGTTATTTAAAAAGGTTTTTTATTGTGTGTAACACCTTCTCTATAACCACTTAGTTAGACTACTCCTATGTTGTTGAGGAAGCAAGTCCCCTCATTTTGGGGAGGCAGGTCCCTTCATTTTGGGGATGGATGACGGAGATTTTTTTCTTATGCTGATGACGTCATCCGAAGCATCCCACTCGCTTTTCAACAGGTGGGACTTAGCTCTGGTGGTCAAAACTAAAAAAAGGGGAAAAACTTCTTTTAATATATGAGTCAGCTAAGAGCTCTCTGTTTGGGGTGTTCACAGTATAAGACAAAAGGGGAGAAAAAAAATGAAGACGTGATCATTCAAAATAAATAGCACCTGCGGGCTTTTTGCAATCTCCACAGGTGCCATCATAAATACAAGACTTTTTTCAAAGACCATAGGCTAAGGATCTTATTTTATCTTTATTTCAATGTCTATATCCAGGTGGTTTTTTATTTTCTTAGCATAAGCCTTAAAGGTAAGACCAGCTTTTACGGATCTACATAATTTTTGAGAACGCAGATTGTGTAGTTTTGCGTTTATAAAACGTGATGAAACGTGATAATACGTGACAAAACGTGGAGAAATGCCTGTTTAAGTTATTGAAAATATTGTATTTTTTTGAAAAAATGAGTTGACAATTTTCTCATCTCAGTTTTAACTACAATCAACAGATGAAGAGTTTTTAATTTCCTCAAGGACTTTTCTGAGGATGCAAAAAACTCTTTGAAAGGAAATAATAATGGCATCGGATTTATTAACACCAGAAGAACTTGGAGAACGTTGGCATGTTGCCTGTGAGACATTACGCTACTGGCGATGGAACGGCACAGGGGCACCTTATGTAAAAATTAATGGCTGTATTCTGTATCGCCTTGATGATGTTGACCAATTCGAAAAAGAACACGTTAGACGCCACACAGCTGATAAGGTGCTCGTTAATGGGGTAGAGGGCAAGGTGGGAAAAAATCCTGTATCGCATTAAAACGAGGCGTTTAACTACAAACGGAAAAAGCACCTGTGAAGATTTTTGTCGATAGTCACAGGTGCCCATTTATACAAGAACTCGAAAAGGTTTCTCGATTTAAAGTGTAGACGAAGTCTTCAAGTCCTGTCTAGCTTTTTGCTCAAGCCTTTTCTGGGTTCGATTAACGAACACATTTACAAAAATATGTAACACACAAACG
>JACDGE010000049.1 GCA_013815465.1 Alphaproteobacteria bacterium
TTCGGAATTTAGGCAAGCCATCGAGGATTTCTTTGCCAAATGGCCACAAATCTCTCACTCCATGATTGACCGAATTAACGACAATTTTCAGACCATCAATAAGGTATCTTGATGTCTTAGGGGTATAGCATATCCAGCATAGGCGACTGTCTCTTCTATTGCCCCCACCCCTACATAGGACATGTAATAAGCTGCTGGCGCGCTACGGACGATATAGTCCAGTCCGCTCAGTCCGTAACTTAAGGTTGATTTCCCTGCAGAGTAGACATAGTCCCCGAGTAAACGCAAATTAGAGGGTTGCATCGCTAGCTTTTGCCTTTCTTGGCTTTCATCTACAATGCGTTTTGTTTCTTTTCGAAAATATTCATCTAACTTAAACTTTTCAGCCTGTTTAGAGAAATTTTTTAACTCATCTTCATTGAAAATATCCTCCTCGATTGAAAGAGTTGCCAATACTTCACTTTGTGGTATTGTTCCAATAAAAAGATCGCCCACTGATTCATTTTCAATCAATTGGTTTAGCGCAGCACTACGTTTGGCTATTGCTTCAAAAAATGCCTTTTCCTCTAGGTAAGAGGGCTTTGGCTGGGGGGCCTCAAATAGATTTTCTACGTTTTTTTTATGAAGTCCTGTATGCGAAACCTCAAATAGGTCTTCAACGGTGTCTTTATTGCCATTAGCATATCCAGGCGTTACAATGACCGTTGCAACAAGCAAAGATAAAGATAGGTTTTTTAGCAGGTCTATAGCTTTCATTAAACTCTCCAACAATTATAAATTAAAATAAAATTATTTTCTTGTATTGAATATGTAGTAACTTTGATCTCCAATTTCAATGGTTATTGTAATAATATTAATTTTTATTCGAGATAGGAATAGAATTTAAAATTTTTTATGGGATAATTTATATGTTTCAATTGATTAATAAGTTATGGCGGTCAAGAAAACTATACCGGGCGTTGTGACAGCCGCTAGGCTTCAGGATCAGCCTGATCTCCTCATTAAGGCGAAGCTTTTTCTTCAAAAACAGACCGGGTTTCGGATGAAGTTGAAAAAGAAGTCTATATCAAACGCTCCCCTAAGACATCCAGTGTTGACGACGAAAGGTATCTAAAAGTTGGGTAATTTCATTTTGTGGCATACCCATGACATGCAGTATGGATGTGGCGAGTTGCATGGTTGGCTCCACGGTTTCAGGCACAACAAGGCGCGCCCCTGAGTCAAGGAGTTTTTCTTGGTGGTTATGGTCCTTAATACGTACACATACAGGTAAAGCAGGGAAATACCGCCTTAGCATCAAAACTGTGCGCACAGAAGGTGTTATTTGATTGAGGGTAATAACGATGGCTTTTGCCCGTTCGGCTCCCACAGATTTTAATACCTCAAGTTGTTTTGCATCTCCATAAAAAACAGGCCATCCCTTGTTTCTTCCTTCTGTCACACAGCGCATATCTGTATCAAGGGCCACGAAGGGAATAAGATGGCTTGCCAGCAGATCACCAAGCATTTGCCCAACGCGACCAAAACCGGCAATGATAATGTGATTGTTAAATTCTCCCAGTTCTTCTGTCTCGACTTGCGGGTCCGCATGGGTTTCATAAACCTGGTGCTTATCCGCAAGACATTTTCCGAGCATGGCTAAAAAGGGAGTTAAAGCCATTGAAAGCACAACAACCAAGAATAAAATATCTGTAATGTTTGGAGGAAGAAATTTTTGGGACACGAGGGGTGAGAAAATCACAAAGACAAACTCTCCTCCCCCAGCAAGGAGTAAGGAAACTTTTATGCTTGTATGGCCCTTCAAGCCTACTAAGCGAGAAAGGAAAAAGATCAAAAGAGCTTTCAGGGTCAGCATGACAGCTAAAAAACCCAAGATAATCTCATAATCATTTAATAAAACAGAGACATGGATGCCCATTCCAACGGACATAAAGAAAACCCCCAATAACAGTCCTTTGAAGGGTTGGATATCTGCCTCCACTTGGTGGCGATACTCGGTTTCAGCTAAAAGAATTCCCGCTAAAAAGGCGCCTAGTTCCATTGAAAGTCCTGCGGTCTCTGTTAGAAAAGCTGTGCCCAGCACAACGAGAAAAGTTGTTGCCATAAAGAGTTCGGGATTTCCACTCATGGCAACCGCCCTATAAATAGGGCGAAAAATAATCCGCCCGATTCCGATGATGATGATGAGCACGACTGAAGTTTTAAAAATGGCGAGGGTAAGTTCAAAGAAAAGATTGCTGTCTTCTCTTCCTAAAGTCGTTGCTAATATTAACAAGAGGACAACAGCAAAGTCTTGGAATAATAAAACAGAAAACGAAACGCGACCAAAGCGTGTAGCCATTTCTTTTCGATCAATCAAAACTTGCAGAACAACAGCGGTTGAGGATAAAGAAAGCGCGCCTCCCACGAGGAGAGATGTTTCTTTTGGTAATCCGAGCAAAACGCCAATAAATGTAAAAATGGCTGCTGTAACAAAGACTTGGGCGACGCCAAGCCCAAAGACATATTTTTTCATCGATTGAAGGCGTTGAAGAGGCAGCTCTAACCCTAAAGTAAAGAGAAGAAAAAGCACCCCAATTTCCCCCAGGACTTGGGTGGCTGTTGGATCTGTGATGATTTTCAAGACATGAGGGCCGATCAACATTCCTGCTGCTAAATAGCCGAGTACTGGACTCGCTTTCATGCGGCGGAATATAAATACAATTCCAACGGCTGCCATAAGGAAGCAGAGAAAATTGTATAAATAAGTCATCTCAGAGGTCAATACAAACCTGCCCTTTCTTTATTGTTTTTCTTAATATACACAAAAGAATCGGTTTGGCGAACACTAAAGTGGCTGGGGGACCTGGATTCGAACCAGAGTTGCCCGAGTCAGAGTCGGGAGTTCTACCGCTAAACTATCCCCCAAGAGATTCTTTTGGAAGTACCATAATTTGTGCGGTTTGAAAAGAGAAACTCGTGGGGTGAGTGAGATTTTTTGGTGGAGTGGGTGAGAATGCGCTCTTTTTATAAAGTTGTCTTACTCGTCCTGTCCCCCTACCTCTTCTTTAACCAAATAGCGTCATCCTGGCCTTGAGCCGGGAATCTATATAGGGGCGTAGCCCATACCACCATATGGACGATGCCCATCCATGACGCCCGTGAGGGTGTGGGTGATTGCCCATAGGTGGGGAGAGTTAATCACAACTAATATTTCACAAAATTATTTCCCAAGTGTTTTGGAATTGTATAAACTTCTTAGCATCAAATATGATGTGGAAGTTGCAGTATTCCGCTTGCTCTGCGCGACGTAGCGTTTCAAAAAGGCCTTCAGTTTCCTTGAGTTTTTGACACATCGCTTGGTGTTCTTCAGGATTCTTCTGAACATCTTTGAGGCTACAAAATAATTCAAGGTCTTGCTTTTCAATAATTTCTAAGGATTTTGGACCATTTTTGTAAATGCCACTAAATCCCATGTATTGATTTTCACCCGTACAAAAAACATTGGATCCAGCGGCATTTCCAGTTGGTTTAAAGTCGCGGTAACAGCCTAGATTTGTGATATAACAAATTGAACCAGGTATTTCTTTTCCACCCCGGGTCCTCAAAAATTGCTCAGGGAGTTCGTGGAAAAATTGGTCAGTTGTCCATCCTTTGGTTTTTCTCAACATCTGATAAAAATGAGTTGTATACCCTTTAAAGATATCTTCTCCCAGTTCATCCAGTATTTCCTTCATAGAAAAAATTTTGGCTGTGGTCAGAGCGATAGTGCATTCAAGAGCTGCTGGTTTATTGATTAGGTCTTCAAGAGCTTCCACAATAGTGTCGGGTGAAGTTTTCAAAATCAAAGTAGGAGCGCTTGTTCGTTGTTTTACTCCGGAAACGAGCGTTTCTGCTACAATCCATTTTGCTTCCCAAAAGGGGGAGTCAATGCTCATCTTGTCATTGGGAGCTACATAATTCCAGTTGTTATTGATTTTTTGATAGGTGTTCGAAGCGGATGCACATACTTTCTTATTAATTCCTTGTTGCACAGCATTAATCTTTTGTTGCACAGCGCGAATAGTTTCGATGTTCTCTTCTTGCCGTAAAGTTGATAACATGGCGGAAGCAGGAGATTGAGCAATCAATAAACAAGCAAATAAAAAAACGAAATTTTTCATAAAAACACCTAATTTAATATACAAGACTTTATATAAATATAACTTCATTATGATTTTGTCAAGTGATTATTTAAGAAGCTAGAAAGCATGCGTGAACTTCCGAATTTCTCTTGGCGAAAGGTCTCGTTTTCATGCTATAAAGATCTAAGAAGAAAGTTGGCAGCCTCCCATGCTCATCCTCCCGGATATTAAGACAATCTAGGCTATGCCAAGATTTTCTAAACGCAGGGATAAAGACTGAATGGGAGGCCAAACGATCGATAAGATTTGTGATAAAGGATTTCCTATGGACACATTGGATGAATTAAAAAGCCAGATATTGGGTGAAATTGAGCACGCCACAAAGCTTGCCGTCTTAGAAGATGTGCGGGTAAGCGCTTTGGGTAAACAAGGTCGTCTGACCCTTTTGATGAAAGAGTTGGGGCAGAAAACCCCTGAAATGCGAAAGGCGCTGGGGGCAGAGCTCAATGCTCTAAAAGATGTCATAACTCAGGCTTTGGATCAGCGGAAAGCTCAGCTGGAAGAAGAGGTTCTAAACGCGCGTCTGGCCTCTGAAACGTTGGATGTGTCCTTGCCGCCGCGGGTTATGCCACAGGGGAAAATCCATCCCCTGAGTCATGCCTTAGATCAAGCGATTCATATCTTTGGCCAAATGGGTTTTGTGGTGGCGGAAGGACCGGACATTGAGGAAGATTTCTATAACTTCACAGCCCTCAATATTCCCCTTGAGCATCCAGCCCGCCAAGAGCAGGATACGTTCTACCTTCCCCCTTCAGCCGAAGATAGGCAACCGCTTGTGCTGCGGACCCATACATCCCCTGTGCAGATTCGCACCATGCTAAAACAAAAGCCCCCGCTGAGGATTATTGCGCCTGGTCGAACCTATCGGTCTGACTATGATGCCACCCACACGCCCATGTTTCATCAGATTGAGGGGCTGGTTGTGGATAAGAAAACCCACATGGGCCATTTGAAGGGATGTTTAGAAGAATTCTTTCGCCTCTTTTTTGAGGATCCGGCCCTTAACCTCCGTTTCCGCCCCGGTTATTTTCCTTTTACGGAACCTTCCGCTGAGGTAGACGCTTTATGGAAGAACGGAGCATGGTTGGAACTTGGAGGGTGTGGCATGGTTCACCCCAATGTTCTACGCAATTGCGACATTGATCCCGATGAGTATCAGGGTTTTGCTTTTGGCATGGGCCTTGAGCGGATTACCATGCTTAAATATGGCATTGAGGATTTGCGGCTTTTCTTTGAGTCGGATTTAAGATGGTTGAATCATTACGGCTTCGCGCCAGAGTCACGGGAGTAGAACATGCGGTTTACAGTATCATGGCTTAAGGAACATTTAGAGACGGATGCGTCTCTAAAGGCTATTACAGACAAGCTTACGTCGTTGGGTCTTGTGGTTGATAAGATTGAAGACAAGGCCGAAGCATTAGCGGCGTTTACGATTTGTGAAATTATGGAGGCGAACAAGCATCCCTCTGCCGATCGACTGCAGGTGTGTCGTGTCAATACGGGATCCGAGGTTCTGCAGATTGTGTGTGGTGCTCCCAATGCCCGCGTTGGTCTGAAGACCGTTCTCGCCCATCCAGGTGATGTGATTCCTTCCACCAAACAAGTGCTGAAAGTGGGAAAAGTTCGTGATGTGGAAAGCTTTGGGATGATGTGTTCCGCGAATGAACTTCTTCTCGGGGAAGAATCAGATGGGATTATCGAGGTTGAGGCGGAAGCCCCTGTGGGGGAGTCTTACGCCAAGTGGCGGGGGCTGGATGACATTCTGATTGAGATTGAAGTTACTCCCAATCGGCCGGATTGCTTGGGCGTTTATGGGGTTGCTCGGGACCTAGCGGCGACCGGATTGGGTGCGTTGAAGCCCTTGAAGACGCACAAGATCAAAGGGGCCTGTCCGTGCCCCTTGAAGGCGACCATTAAAGATCAGGCTTGTCCCCATTTTATGGGCCGCGTGATTCGAGGAGTTAAGAATGGGCCTAGTCCCGAATGGCTTCAGAAAAAACTCCAAGCTATTGGGCTGCGACCTATTTCCGCCCTAGTAGATATCACCAACTATTTTACCTATGATCGAGCTCGCCCCCTTCATGTCTTCGATGCGGATAAGATTCAGGGGAACCTTAATGTTCGCCTGTCACAGGCAGGGGAAACGTTTCAAGCTTTGGATGAGAAAGAATATACACTTTCCGATGACATGATCGTAATTGCAGATGATTCCGGTGTCATTTCTCTTGCCGGTGTGATGGGCGGAGCTACCACAGCTTGCGATGAAACGACCCAAAACGTCTTTCTGGAAGCTGCTTTTTTTGACCCCATTTCCATCGCCATTGCGGGCCGGAGTTTGGGGATTCATAGCGATTCTCGTTTCCGCTTTGAGCGGGGCGTAGATCCGACTTCAACACTCCCAGGGCTTGAAGCCGCCACGCAAATGATCCTCGATCTATGCGGGGGGGAAGCGAGTGAAGTTGTCGAGGCAGGCCAGGCCTCTGATTTTAGAACACACATTGCATTCAATCCAGCACGTATTGAGAGCTTGGGAGGGACCACTGTTCCTCATGAGCGGGTCATCAGTATTTTGGAAGGGCTAGGTTTTGAGGTGAAGGGAACGGGCAAACATTTGTCTGTCCTCACCCCTTCTTGGCGTTTTGGGATGGATCATGAGGCTGATCTTGTGGAAGAGGTCTTGCGGGTTGAGGGGTATGACACAATTCCAGCTGTTCCTTATGCAGAACGGCCCCAGCAAAAACCACTTGGGGCTCACCAGAGGCGACGCTTTGAGATCCGGGACCTTCTGGCTAACCGAGGATTGACGGAAGTTGTGACCTGGTCCTTTATGCCCCAAAAAGATGCGGAGCCCTTTGGAGGTGTTCCCGAAAGCCTTGTTCTTATGAATCCTATAAGCCAAGATTTGGATCGGATGCGTCCCAGTATTTTGCCTAATTTATTAAAAGCCGTCCTTTCTAATCAAAATCGAGGGGCAGAGTCGGTGGCGCTCTTTGAAGTGGGGCCCCAATATTCTGATCCTACGCCCCAAGGCCAACACATGATGGCAACAGGGGTGAGGGCAGGGGTGTTTGCAAAAGGCGGTTGGAACGAAAAGAAGCGCGGAATGGACCTTTATGACGCCAAGGGAGACGTGTTAGCGGTGATGGAACTCGCGGGCCTTAGCCCTCAAGTGGAAGCAAAAGCGCCAAACTGGTATCATCCGGGTCGCTCTGGCACCATGAGGTTAGGTCCCCAAGTTCTCGGATATTTTGGTGAAATTCACCCGCGTTTGCTTAAAGTTTTTGACCTGAAAGGGCCCGTCGTGGCGTTTGAGGTTTTTGTGGATCGCATGCCCTTACCGAAACGAAAAACAACAGCTAAGCCGATGTTAACGCTCTCTCCCTTTCAAGCCGTCGATCGAGACTTTGCCTTTGTCGTTGGTGCTGAGGTGCCTGCGGATACATTAATGAAAGCGGCGAAAAAAGCGGATCCTACTCTGATCGAAGACTGTACGATTTTTGATGTGTTTGCTTTAAGCGATGGCCAAAAATCACTCGGCCTTCGTGTGCGGTTGCAGCCGAAAGATCACACCCTAACGGAGGAAAAAATTCAAGAGATTTCTGAAAAGATTATTGTGTCCGTGACGCAAAGCACGGGTGGTGTGCTGCGGGGGTGACTAAAAGCTATCAAAGCTCCTATAATCACCTACGGACGCAAACAACCTCCAGCTTGCACCGTGCATGTCCCACATCCGCTTCCTTCCATGGTTAGCTTGCAATGATTTTGCCAGCCTCCCGCTTTCCTTTGTCGGCCTTCCTCTTTGCAGAATTCCTCCATTGCACTAGGGCCTTGGTTTTTTATACTGTTTGGAATGCATATGCGTCCTGTATATCCGTCAAAGCAGTCACACGCCGCGTCTGCGTAGCACCTTTCGTTGATTCCCGCACTTCCAGCGAAGGCTAATAGGATTACAGCAACATATCGTGCAGTTCTTTTAATTTTTTCAAACATCTTAATTTTCCTTTCGTCTGTTAATGGAATTGAATATCTAGTCGGGCCGGAATATTCATTCTTTGTAAAATCCTCTCATATTTGGGTTAAGATCAGGTTAACAGAACCGACATCAAATTCCGCACGTTTTTTCCTTGAAGGATGGATCGAAAAATGTTCTGATGCTTTATTATTTCCTCCGCAGGTGTCATCCCCGCGAAGGCGGGGATCCATCTGTATTTCAACTGGTTTTGGATCCCCGCTTTTGCGGGGATAACGCTTACAGGGTCGAAACAATATTATGTACAACTGCTGGACCCAAATATGACAGACCTAACCCACATTCGAAATTTTTCGATTATTGCCCATATTGATCATGGGAAATCGACGCTCGCCGATCGGCTTATCCAATTGTGTGGGGGGCTCTCGGACCGAGAACTCAAAGAGCAAGTCCTCGATACCATGGATATTGAGCGGGAGCGGGGGATTACGATTAAAGCCCAGACCGTTCGCTTGACCTATAAAGCGAAGAATGGGGAAACCTATCAGCTCAATTTGATGGATACGCCTGGGCATGTGGACTTTGCTTACGAGGTCAGTCGTTCCTTGGCGGCCTGTGAAGGGTCCCTTTTGATCGTGGATGCCAGCCAAGGTGTGGAAGCGCAAACGTTAGCGAACGTATATCAGGCCATTGATAATAATCATGAAATTATCCCCGTGCTTAATAAAGTAGATTTACCTGCAGCGGATGTGGAACGCGTCAAAGAACAAATCGAAGATGTCATCGGTCTTGATACAAGTGATGCCCTGATGGTGTCCGCCAAAACCGGTCTTGGAGTTCCCGATGTTTTAGAAGCTTTGGTTCATCGATTGCCTGCCCCTCATGGAGATCAAACCGCTCCGCTTAAAGCCTTATTGGTGGATAGCTGGTATGATGCTTACCTGGGCGTTATCATTTTGGTGCGCGTTGTGGATGGTGTTTTAAAGCCGGGCATGAAAATCAAAATGATGGCGAAAGGATCCGTCTATCCTGTCGAGCAGGTGGGTGTCTTTACGCCAAAGCGAGAAACGCTTCCCGCCCTCTATCCGGGCGAGATTGGCTTTTTTACGGGTGGGATCAAAGCCGTTGCGGATTGTAACGTTGGCGATACGATTACGGAAGACAAGCGCGCTGCCCTCGAACCGTTGGCTGGTTTTAAGCCCAGTGTTCCGGTGGTTTTTTGTGGCCTTTTCCCCGTGGATGCGGCCGACTTTGAAGACTTACGGGAAAGCCTTGGCAAGCTGCGTCTCAATGACGCCAGCTTTCAATTTGAGCCGGAAAGTTCAGCAGCCCTTGGTTTTGGTTTTCGTTGTGGCTTTTTAGGCCTTTTGCATCTGGAAATCATTCAAGAACGTTTAGAGCGCGAGTTCAATCTGGACCTCATTACAACGGCTCCCAGTGTGGTCTATAAGCTCTATATGACAAACGGTGAAGTGATCGAGCTTCATAACCCTGCCGATATGCCTGATGTCATGCGCATCGCCAAAATGGAAGAGCCCTGGATTAAGGCCACCATCCTCGTGCCCGATGCGTATCTGGGGTCTATTTTAACCCTGTGCACTGAACGGCGTGGCGTTCAATTGGATCTCACCTATGTGGGCAATCGGGCCATGGCTGTGTATCGTCTTCCTCTGAACGAAGTTGTCTTTGATTTTTACGACCGTTTGAAGTCGGTAAGCCGAGGCTATGCCAGCTTTGATTATCAGATGGATGGGTATGAAGAAGGTCAGCTTGTGAAACTCTCTATCCTGGTCAATGCCGAGCCGGTGGATGCTCTCTCCACCATTGTACATCGCTCCCACGCCGAATCCCGCGGCCGCGCCCTTTGTGCACGGTTGAAGGATCTCATCCCTCGCCAGCTCTTTAAAATTGCGATTCAAGCGGCCATTGGCGGCAAAATTATTGGGCGTGAGTCGATTTCAGCGATGCGGAAGGATGTGACCGCTAAATGTTATGGGGGAGACGTCAGTCGTAAACGGAAGCTGCTCGACAAGCAAAAAGCAGGTAAGAAACGCATGCGTCAAATCGGTAATGTGGAAATCCCTCAATCTGCCTTCTTGGCGGCGCTGAAGATGAGCGAGGATTAGAAAAATCTGTCCCTCTGCAGAGGGATAGATTTAGCGTAATCTGTCCTTGTATAAGAGGACTGATTCATGAATTTTCTACCGCAAACAGATACGCCCCCTTCGCTGTTTTGAGGATGAACCTTCTACAACATCTCTCGAATCTCATCCACCCCAGCTTGCGCGCAAATGCCATCAAGCTCAGGGGTTGCCCCACTTATGCCGATAGATCCAATATGTTGTCCATCTTTCGTTATGATCGGAAGGCCCCCTTCAAGGAGGACAATACCTGGCACTGCAAGATAGGGACCATTGGCCATCCCCTCATTTTTATTGGCTAAATCCTTTGTAGAAATGGGCATATTTGCAGAAGTTAGAGCTTTGTGTCAATTTCAGAAGAGAAATTCACAAATTTCAGAAGAAGAGTTCATAAGAAAATTTTTTAAGTTTTCTCAAACAATTTCTCACCATCAGGTCTAAGTGTTCCTTTGGGACAAACGTGGCGGTAGAG
>JACDGE010000146.1 GCA_013815465.1 Alphaproteobacteria bacterium
AATTACGACAATCCAGATGGTCTTGAGCAGCATGGGTCCGATGAATGGAGCGGTCTGGACAATATTCAGCCTAACCCCGCCAGAAACGCAGAAAAAGCAGCCATTTTGGCCTCTATCAAGGATCCGACCTGGAAAGAGTGGTGCACCCAACTTGGGACTGGTGTTCGCTTTAACGAATCGCAAATGCTGGAGCAGCCTCTCTCAACGGCTGAGCTGAAACAAATCGCGGGTGCTCGCTTTCTGGAATGTGAAGACGAACGTCTCGTGTGGGTTGGAAGTTCAGATCCAAGCGTCCTTCGTGGAATTGAGGAGCTACGCCATAAAATCAACTGGGTTTTTGCAAAGCAGTATCCAAATGCACGAACCTTTAGAACACGCCTAGAGACCTCCATATCTCCCCATCACCCCGTTGCAGGAGAAACTCCAGAAGCGCCCGTCACAGACTTGAATCATCATTCAAAAGGAGACATTAACCATGTTTAACAAAATATTTCTTATGGGAAACCTTGGAGCTAACCCTGAATTGCTAGTCACTCAAGGAGGGAAAAAAATGGCCAGATTTTCCTTCGCCACATCCTTCTCCTGGAAAGATGATGTGAATGACTGGCACGAGCATACGGACTGGCATAACGTCGTTGTTTATCGTGAGTCAACTGCGTATCGAGTCAAGCGCGATCTTAAAAAAGGTGACAAGGTCTGGGTGGAGGGGAAGCTCACCTACCGTCGCATAGAAGATCGGTGGGGAAAGTATCATCGCATCCCTTACATCGTGATTTCTGGCCCGCACGGGTGGGTTGAACTCCTCCAATCCCGAAATCCTCAACCAGAAGACGTAGACGTTTCTGAGTTTGAATATACTCCCGAGGATAATTCTGAGGATAACCCTGAATACTTGGACGAGGGTTCTTCTGAATTTCTCGATGAGGATTTTCAATCAAATCAATAATTTCAACAATAAGGAGACTATTACCATGAAAAATACAAATCTAATGTTTACATCTTTTGCTATTGCAGCTGCTTTTATGCTGTGTGGCACAGGTGTTCTTGCCGTGGGAGATAGCCCGGATGCGGGCCTTAATACCAGCGTGGGGAACCTTACCCTCATTCTGAATAACAATCTGGTGCCCATTATTTTGCTCTGTGGATGCCTGGCAGGAGCTGCTTTAGCATTTATGAAGTCCAGCCCTGCACCCTTCATTGTAGCCCTTATTACTACTGTAAGCTTTGGTTTTGCTAAATCTTGGATTGGCGGCACGTACGCCGTTTGCGTGTAGGGAGGGGATTATATGGATTGGGATCGTAACGAAAACTATCTGTTGAATCGCCTTGATAAACCTCTGCGGTTTCTTGGAGTAAACAAGGACGAGGTCTTTGCCCTGATGCTGCCCCTCTTTGGGGGACTCTTTATGGGCTGGGTGATTACGGGATTTCTATTGGGCATGGGTAGCTTATCTCTTTTACGCATGCTCAAGAAAAAAAATGAGGGATCAACATTAATTCATGGGATCTATTGGTATTTGCCGTCTCATGAAAGTTCATTGAAGCTACCTGTACCCTCCCATATTCGGGAGTATATTGGATGAGGGTAGAATTTCACCAGCAAAACATCACTAAAGCTCTACAACAACGGAATGCCATCGCTGTCGTTAGTGGCATCCAAACGTTGAGCATGGCTGTTTTGATTATTGCCCTGGTTTGCAAAAGTGAACGTACCATTTTGATGCCACCTGAGATCAAACGCGAGATGTGGTTTGAAGGAAGCACGGCGTCTCCTTCTTATCTGGAGTCTATGGCTGAGTATATCTCAAAGCTTTTGCTTGACATTACCCCAACCAGTTTTACTCATAACCACGAACAGATTTTAAAGTATGCCACACCTGAGGCTTATGGGGCTTTGAAGAAGCAGCTCATGAATGATGGGGAACAGTACACAAAATTGCAACTCTCCACTCATTTTTATCCTAATCAGTTGACTGTTAACCAAAAAACCCTGGAGGTTGAAGTGAAAGGCACACTTACAAGCTATATCTCAGGAAACAAAGTCCGCGACTCCCATGAGACCATCACATTCAAATTCACCAATAGAGGAGCCGGCATGCTTTTAGAACAAGTTTCAGGAGGAAATCCCCATGCCGGTCAGTAGACAAAAAACAGATTTTAGCAATCAGAAAATAGGTGGAGAAAAAATGGAATACGAAAACAATAAAATAATAAAAAATGAAACGATATGTTTGAAA
>JACDGE010000050.1 GCA_013815465.1 Alphaproteobacteria bacterium
ATAGTTTTTTTTGGGACGTACGCCGGCCATATCCATAAACCCCTGCATAGACAGGGTTTTTTAAGACACTTATAGTTCGCGAATGACTCAACTTTCCCCAAATAAGTTTTCCTTTCAAAATTCCCCCAAAAGCTCTTTTGGGAAATTGAATATGGTGTTGAGCAAAATGACGAACGACCCCATAGGCACTTCCTTTCTCCTTGAATGCGTTGAAAAATAATCTCAGACTATTGCGTACCTGCTCATCAGAATCAAGGCGTACTCGATTGTTTTCATCATGACAAAAACCAGCCGGCAAAGAAAACTTAAGTTCACCTTTTTTTGCTTTGTTAATTTTGCCCCCCTGGAGGCGAGCGCGTATGAAATGGAGCTCTGCGAAAGACATGGATCCTTTCAAATTCAGCAATAATTGGTCGTTGAATTCGCAAGGATTGTAGCATCCATCTTCGTCGATGATCAACGTATTGGTCATTGCACAAAGTTCGAGTACGCGATGCCAATCTGCGCAAGAACGAGAAAGACGGGAAGCTTCTAAGACAAAGATAGCCCCCACTTGCCCCATTGAAACATCGGCAACAAGCGTTTTGAAGTCCTCCCGATTGCTGCTTTGAGCTCCAGAAATCCCCAAATCTCCATCTAGAATTTTGATGAGTGCTGGAGCCCACCCCAGTTGTTGAGCCTTGTCTTGTAGGGCATATTGGCGCTGGGTGCTTTCCTGATTGCACCTCACTTGTGCCATGGTTGACTGACGGAGATAAATGTAGGCTTGTTTTGTTAGATGTTGGCTCTGTATTTTTCCTGTCATCATAAATATTCTCCTTTTTTGGAATAGGGTTTAAGTCGTTTACCAAATACGCTTGCAGCATATTTGCAATACAAATAGCTGCACTATTAATTACGGAGGGGGTTTCCATTTTGATGAACATAATTTTTTCTCTACAATATTTCCTTTTTCGCTAATGCTTCGCGATTGATCGTGCTGATTTCTTCCAAGATCCTTTGGGCATTTTGATAATTGGCCAAAGCTTTTCTGACTCTGTCTTGATTTTTGAGAGACACATAAATCATGATAGGGCTTCGCCCAGACATGCTGACAGAAAGGTAATAAGCTTCGTGACCTTTTCCTTCGGCACAATGGCATGTGGGCTTTCCACACCGTCTGTAGTTTTTCACAAGTGACCCCCGAAGCATATCTGGATCGAGTCTTTGTAACTTTTGGATGAGCTGTTTTCTTTTCTGTTGTAAAGCGGATAGGGTCATGTCTTTCTTTTATATCTGAGTAGTTATACATATATTCAGATACTCTCTTAGCTTTTCTCATAAATCAACCCTTTAATTTTTTAGATTTCGCCTGTTTCAGGACATTCGTAAACTCAACGAGCTGAAGAAGGTGGGTAAAGGATAAGGAAGGGGGAGAATCAGAGAATGATTGATAAAGATCAACATCAGCCCTATCTGTCCATTCACGAGGAATAGCAATAAGTTTTCCGGATTCAGTTTCTAAGCGCAAAATTTCGTTGTTATTAAAAGATTTAGATGATGATTTTTTTAAGCGACTGCCCGTGAGGGGGTGAAAAGGATGTGTTATTATTACACATTCCGAATGTTTATTGGACTGAAGTGCAGTTACCTTTGTCCATCTTGACCGTATCGGACCAGTTCGGAATTTTTTGAATCTCATCTAAAGCAAGGCTCCTAAAGGTCCCTCGGACCTATGAGCCAGTATCCTGCCTTTTTCCCACTCTGCTTCGATCCATGCGGTATCACGTAGGAGGGATCCATCTGCAGAAGCATAATGAGAGGGCAGAGAAAGAGCTTGTCTCGCCTGATGAGCGAGCGTTGTTTTCCCAATCTGTCTGGGTCCTGCTAAAACTTGTATGAAAGGACTTGTTCCCTCCAATCTTTGGATAACTTTTTTATAAAGTGGACGTTTGTACATGGCTTCCCCTATTTTTTTTTGCACTATGAGGAATTTTGTGCAAAACATCAAACAAATTTTCTTGCAGAAAAAAAACGTTTAAGTTAGAACTCATTTCTCTGAACATTAGATGTTTTAGAGATGAGAAATTTAAGTAAATATAAAATTCTTAAGTCAGTACCTGGTTGCATTTTTTATAAAAAGATTATTAAAATAAACAATATAAACCAGGAGATTTATGACGATCAAAATTATTGGTATACATATACCATCCATCTTTCTTTCATTCGCTTCAAAAGCTGATAACACAACACATCCCCCTTCCCATCACTCACCCTCTCTGAAACCTCCAGAGAAGGACAACACGAATGTGCACACGTGTGTGCACACGAGTGTGCTCGACGCGAGTTCTTCAACACGAGAGCCATCAACGCAAGCCCATGAGTCCTCCTCAAACATCCATCATTTTAAATCAGTTTTTGAGAACTCCCATGTGGGAGGAATCCCTTATGAGGCTTTTGAATAAGCGTTCAATCTCACAGAGATAAAAAACTTACAATTTTTATTATATATTATTATAGAAAATGGAGACCAGTAAAATGAGCAACAATGAAAATATTAAACAAAAAATAAATGAAAATCACACTAACAATAATATTAAAGTTGAACGAATTGAAGCAGGCGTAAAGTGGTATAATCCCACAATAGGATATGGCTTTTTAATACCCCAAGATCACTCTAAAGATGTGATGGTTCATTTTTCCCACCTAGACGCTGTAAGCTGCCCGTATATAGTACCAGGCGACCAAATTATCTGTGATGTCTATTCCACAAAACTGGGGCGGCAAGTTTCACGTATCATAGACATTAAATTTGAATCCCCAGAGCCACGCTCTCTTTCAAGCTTTTACTCTGAACACTTTGCGCCTTTTGATCCTGAAAGTTTAGAAGAAACGGAAGGCGTCGTAAAATGGTTTAAGACTGATAAAGGATATGGCTTTATCTGCCCCGATGATCAGACAAGAGAGATTTTTTTTCACGTATCCGTTATTCGCGCTGCTGGGTATAGCTTCTTAAACCCCGGTGTGCGTGTGTTCGTTAAGTTTTCGACTGCAGAGCGCGGAAGAGAAGCAAGAATGCTCAGGGTTCTGGATCTTGAAGAGAAAAAAAAGAGCGTAAACGTTTTTTAGCAAGTATCCTTTATCCTAAAAAACTACCTAAAGGTAACTCCTTTCCCAGTGAAATAGAAACTTTTCCACAATATCTGCTATAGTTGAGTGGTCAAAGAGAGCGGCCGTCCGCTTATTGGTGGTTGACCCCGTTAAAAAACATGGTCCAGGGAGTACAGCGAGCCCGGCACTGGAGGCACAGTCGTGTGACCCCGTTTAGGAAAATGATTTATTCGCTACCCCGCTCTTTGATTTCAAGACGCATAAAAATAAACGATAAGAGGAGGTAAACGATGGCTCAAGCTAACAAACAAAGCAATATGCCCATTATACATCTAAATGCTGCTGGCATTGATATTGGTTCAAAATTTCATGTTGTTGCTGTAGGAAGCGATAAAGCAATAGAACCAGTTCGTACATTTCAAAGTTTTACAGCTGATCTGCATGACATGGCAAAATGGCTCAAAAGTTGTGAAGTAACCAGCATTGCTATGGAGTCCACAGGCATTTATTGGATTCCTGCTTTTGAAATTCTGGAAAGTTACGGATTTGAGGTATTTTTGGTCAATGCACGAAAAAGTAAAAATCTCCCGGGACGCAAAACAGATGTTAACGATGCTCAATGGATTCAACGTTTACATCAGTTTGGTTTATTACGTGCCAGCTTTAGACCAGACAAGCAGATCGCTGTTTTGCGAGCCTATATAAGGCAGCGTGAGCGTTTGCTTGATTTTAAAGCATCCCATATCCAACATATGCAAAAGGCTTTAATGCAAATGAATTTACAGCTACACCATGTGGTGTCTGATATAACAGGAGCTACCGGTATAAAAATTATTCGTGCCATAATTGCTGGTGAACACCAGCCTGCTGTATTAGCACAACACCGAGATATACGCTGTAAAGAATCCAGTGAGACTATCGAAAAATCGCTGAAAGGTAATTATCAAGAAGAGCACTTATTCGTTCTTACACAAGCCGTTGAGCTATTCGACTATTACACTCAGAAAGTTAATGAATGCGATCGTCAAATAGAAGCGACATTAAATTTTCTTGGAAAAGATAAGCAACCGCTTGAAAAGCCTTTACCAAAAGCCAGGCATCGCACTAAACAATCCAATGCCTTAACCTTTGATGTCAGGTCATCTCTTTACAAAATATTGGGGATAGACTTAACACAAATCCATAGCGTTGGACCTTCATTAGCATTAAAACTAATAGCAGAGTGTGGCACTGACATGTCTCGTTGGCCGAGTAGTAAACACTTTACTTCCTGGTTATGCCTTTCTCCTGGTAATAAAATATCTGGTGGGAAGGTATTATCGTCAAGAACACGGCGTTCCTCTAGCCGTGCAACAGCGGCATTAAGATTGGCTGCTATAACAATTGGAAGAACGAGTACTGCTCTCGGTGCATTTTACAGGCGGCTTTCGGCTCGTACAGGAAAAGCAAAGGCAGTAACTGCAACGGCTAGAAAAATAGCAGTGTTATTTTACAATGCGCTGCGCTATGGGATGGAATACGTTGATCCTGGCGCTAATTATTATGAAGCACGTTATCAAAAGCGACTTTTTGATAATTTATCGAAGAGAGCCGCTGCTTTAGGGTATGTATTGCAGGAGAATAAAAATCAAGAGCTGGCAAAATGAGTTTCTTAGGAAAGCAGTTAAGTTCATCTAGAATTCAGGTATAGTGTTAAAAACTTAGATAAACCCTGGAGGATTTGATGTCCCTGCCAGTCATAACGACTCACCAAAAAGGTGAGCAAACTTTGTCTGAAATCACCAATGGTTCTGCCACGACGGAATTATCCGTCGATACATTTGGAGGGCGTGTTCATGTTGAGTGGGATCCCCAGTCAGCTGTAACCCCTTTGGGTCAGCTTCCCTTCTTCATTGAATTTTTGAAACTTGGTAATTTATTCTTTTCCTGGGCCGAAGACTGTCCCATGACTTTTACGAGCCCGAACGCGCCTTCAAAAAAAGACGTTTTGGGACGTTTATGTTGTCAATTTTAGCAGGCCATACGCTTTATGCCCATGTCACCACTATTCGCTGTGATGGCGTAAATCCAGGTTTGCTAGGCCTCAACAAGCTTCTGAGCGAAGATTCGTTGAGGCGCTCCTTGCTAAAGATTCCGGAAGAGGGAGGTGTTCCTTGGCTCCAAAAACACCTCCACAAATGTTATGGACCACTGCTTGTGCAGCCCTGGATATTGGACGTGGATACGACGGTCAAGGTCTTGTATGGGAAACAAGAGGGCGCTGTGGTTGGCTATAACCCCAAGAAACCTGGACGCCCAAGCCATACCTACCACACCTACTTCATGGCAAATTTACGTCTTGTTCTTGATGTGGATGTTCAGCCAGGCAATCAAATGGCGGCAAGCTATACAGCACCTGGTTTGTGGTCTTTGCTAGAATCATTTCCTCGGGAGGGGTGGCCTCAGTTTTTGCGAGAAGACTGTGGCTTTGGTACGGATGGGGTAATGAGTGGTGCTGAGGAACGCCGAGTTCCCTATTTGTTTAAGTTAAAGCTCACAAAAAATGTGAAGCGTTTGATTGACAGATTGATGGTTAAAGGTGCTTGGACGAAGGCTGGATACGGATGGGAAGGTCGAGAAGCGTGTTTAAAGCTGGTGGGCTGGAAAGCTTCCCGTCGAGTTATTGTCCTTCGGAGGCCCCTTGTGAGGAAGGATGGTGCAACGGATAAAATGCTTGCGAACTCATTGAAACAGTTAGGGTTTAATTTCGGGGGCATTGAGGGCAAAAACCCCCAATATGAACACGTAGTTCTCGTGACTTCGTTGCCGGATGAAATCCTCACTATTGCGCAGCATTATCGGGATCGGGCTGACTGCGAGAATATTTTTGACGAGTTGAAGAACCAGTGGGGTTGGGGCGGTTACACAACCCAAGATTTGAAGCGGTGTCTTTATGTGGCTCGTACGATTGGGCTAGTTTATAACTGGCGGAATTTGTATGTGCGCCTGGCAGATCCGGACAAGCACTTAGAGGCCATTACGAGCCGTCCTCTTTTACTTCATGCGGTTGGCAAGCAGACGACCCACGCAGGACAAACACACATCAGGATTAGCAAAAGTTCCAGCGCTAAACGCTTCTTGTTAGATTTTGTGAAGAACGCGCCCCATACAATTCTTTCGATTCAAGTGGATGGAGGGCCTGAATTTATGGATCAATTTGAGGATGCTTGTGCAGAGCTTGGAATTCCATTGATTTTTTTGCCTCCTAGCAAACCTACATATAATGCGGCGTAGAGCGTGGAAACAGAACTTTCTGTGAGGAATTCTATAACCGCTCTAACCTATTGGCTGATTCACTCGGAGCCATGCGGTTTGAGCTTAGAAAAGCTACCGAAAAATAAAATACTTACAGACCTCATAGGGATTGAAAGGGCTCACTCCTATGCAGTACATTAAGACTCTATTCTTCAGGCCCCTTGAGTCTCAAATCATATGAACCCGCACATTGCTGCTTAGTGCTCTTGACTTTGGGGCGCAGCTTACAATATGCTCGGAGAACTCTTGATATTCCCAAAGAAAAAATCCTTCTTATGAAGTTTTTGAACAAGAAGCACCTGTTAAAAGGCAGTCTCTCTGTACAAACAGAACAGCTTGTTCTAGTTTATATATATTCATTATAAATAGGAGGAACGATGTATGACAACCCAATGTAAAATATTACCTAATTTGCAATTAGAACCCCTTTCAAGCCAATGGTATGTTTGCTTACCCATGCTTGCTCCAATTCCCCATGCCATGGTGTTGTCGAACTCTTATATCCCTATCATGCAGTCATATATTGAATCACCCGAAGATCATTTGAGTTTAAGCCAGGATCTTTCGATGGTTGGGGGGCCTTTTATGAATTACCCCGAGGACCGTTCGGAAGAAATAAAAAAATTGCTCGAACATATAAAATCCAGCCAAAGCCATCTCGTAGAACTTTCAAGCGCCATTAAAAGCTTCACTATTCACCTTAACCAAAGTGCAAATGGGTCTAGTTTAGAATCGGAATACACCAACCTTCCAGAAGAGCTGAAAGGTTATGTAGAATTAGTTTATGACATGTCTAACCGACCTTCTCTACGTTTCATTGAATCTTTATTATACAAAAGTAAGTATTATTCTACAGATACACAAAGTGTATGCTGTTCTTTAGTTCACAAAGATCAAAGGCCTTTTGTTCTTAGTACTCCTCGGTTGCTTGACGATAACCATCTGCAGATTAACTTGCCATTTCATTCTCAGGTTTATGATGATTTATGTCGTATGCGGGAAATTCCAGGAGATTTTAATGCCATAATTGAAAAATTGAATATCCCTGAAAACAAAGTTGAATTATTTAAATCATTTGTAGAATTTTCAGATCGTCCCAAACAGAGAGAAGTCTATGAATCCAAAAAACTTCGTGTTAGGTATTTTGGTCATGCTTGTTTGTTAATAGAATATAATGGAATATCAATTTTAACAGATCCTTTTATTTCGTATGATTATCCAACTGAGAACAAAAGATTTACTTTTTCAGATCTTCCCCCATCCATTGACTATGTACTTATTACCCACGGCCACCTGGACCATATCGTCCTGGAAACCTTATTACAAATAAGATATAAAATTAAAAATATAATTCTACCAAAAAATTCTGGAGCTCTGTACGCTGATCCATCTTTGAAGCTTTTATTACAATATTTAGGATTCAATTCTATTCTTGAAGTGGATGATCTTGAAGAAATCATAGTGGCTCAAGATCTTCAAGTTATTGCAATGCCTTTCTTAGGAGAGCACCATGACCTTAATATTCGAGCGAAGGCAGCATATCTTATAACGGTAGAGGGTAAAAAAATATATGTTGCGGCGGACTCGTCCAACTTAAGTCCCCCTCTTTATGACCACTTAGCAAATATTTATGGAAAAATTGATGTACTCTTTTTAGGAATGGAGTGTGATGGAGCTCCTCTTTCGTGGTTTTATGGTCCGTTAATGCCAGAAAAGTTAGATCGAGATAAAGACCATTCTCGTCAAGGTTCAGGGTCTGATTTTAAAAAAGCAATCGCTATAGTAGATTCATTGGCACCCCGGGCTGCTTATGTTTATGCAATGGGTATGGAGCCTTGGTTTACTTATGTCCTGGGGCTTAATTATGAGAAAAATTCAAAACAAATTCTCGAATCTGATAAATTTGTTAAAGAGTGCAACAACCGCAAAATTGTATCAGAAAGACTTTTTATGAAAAAAGAGCTATTTTTAGGCGATTCTTAAATTTTCAAAATCAAAGATTTTTCTCAAATTTAAAGGCAGGGAATATTCCTATCAAATTCTCGCCTTTAATGCGTGTGAGCTGGAAACTCTCATGCACGGTTCCCATGAGAGCCGAGGTTGGCAACAGCCCCGGCTTACCTGGAGCTTAGCTCTCAAAGCTTAAACCTACATTCCGCAGCATTGAGCGGTAATAGAGGGGATTTTTGAGGCTAGGGGCTGGAACTGTAGTTAGGTCGCTTGGCCTAGACACCTTACCTTGCACCTTAAGAGCTCAGGCAGTGGGTTATCTTGATTATTAATTAAAAATCTTCCTTTTTCGCTTTTACGGAGCTATGCCTTCCCCTTAGGACGCTTTGGTCCTTAAGTTTGTCATGCTTGGTTTACCCATTTCTCCTTTCACCCACTTAAGTTTATTCCATAAATCTTTGCAGCTTGAGGTCCAAAGTGTCCAATGATCTGGCGCAAGACGGCGTTCAGATTGGCAACGATCTCTCGGACCATGCCTCCTCTTTCAATCAGCACCACGCTGACCCCCTGGAACATCTCGCATATCCAAGCCATTGTCGGATTCTGGATAGGTTTCTTCAGTTGGTTAGGAACGGTCTCACCGTTTTGCTTCAGCGACTCCCGTAAGCGATACTGCGCCACGTTATAGACCATAAGACACAAAGTCATAATCATCATAAGAGCATTGATCCGCTCGGGTTTTTTGAGAAAGACGGTACCCACACGAAACTCATTATCCTTGATAAACCGGAACCCACTTTCCGTTTTGGATTGGTCCTTGTATTCCCATAAAACCTCCTCGTCTTTTAAGGCCGTTGAATCCATCTGGTTTGTTGCCAGGATAAACCGTCCTTTTTGTCTACGTTTAGCCTCAATTCTCCCATCGTCTGTAACCGCTGTTGCCTCGATCCGAACCCCGCAGACTTTCTTTTCAGTGTCTTTTTTAGGGCGCCCACGACCTTTATGCTTGAGAATATCATGGCAGGTGACATGTTCCACCCGATGATATTTCATCCTCTTTGTAATCTGATGCAAAGCTTCCCTTGCATCTTTCTCGCATCCAAAGGTGTGGCCTTTGAGCCCTTCCAGTGCCTTTGTCAATGACTCGTACTCTTGGGTGATATTCTTCTCCAGCGTCTTGATCTCCCGGTCAAAGGCTTGCTCGGAATATACCAAGGCCCAGCGCTGTTCGACGTCTTTGTAGGTTGCGTTCTTAACGCAGATCTTATAGCCGTTCTCTAAGGTCTTCCAGGCGATCTTCCCTTCTTCTTGAGACAGCCATTCTTTGGCCAAGGTATGCGTCTCAGGCACCCGGGAAAGCCATAAGAACGTCTGGGCTTTATTCACACAAGAATCATAGGCGGCACTGTCGGCTACAAACAATAAATCAGGCGCTTTTTTGAGTTCCTGATAAAATGCCTTCATCCGCCTGGCCGCTTCATGCAAGGAGACTTTGTCGGATACATTTCCGCTACAGGCCTGCATCCAGACAGGGAAGCCTGACGGGCCTGTGGTCGCCAGCAGCAACACCATTTGTTTCAAATCAAACCGACCGTTTTTGGGATACCCAAAAGCTGGAGATGGGAGGTCTTTTTCTTTTCCCGCCACTTGGGTGGATGTCTCTTCTTCCTCATACTCCCCATACACGCTCAGCGTTGTCGTATCCATATGAGTGGAGCGGCCTAAAAGATTAAGCGTCGTGCCTATCTCAAAAGCCAGCTCAGAGAACAACTTCATGACGCCATACTCGTAAATGGCATCTAAGCACCGACCCAAGGCATCGTCATTAAAATCCTGCGCCTCTAGTCCGGGGCCTAGAAGCCTCTCAACAGGCTTATTATGCAAGAACCCTGGAAACATATAAAGCTTTCGTGTCACAAACCCCAAGCCATTGAGGATCATGGCTGATACCCGCGTCCCCATGGGAACCTTAGCTCCTTTAGCCTTATCCACAGGCAGCCGCTCATCAATGCATTTGGCAATTCCCAAAGCGTCTACCGTACTGGCTACGAGCCCTAAATGATCCAATATCTGTGACGATATGTTTGCATCTGCAGGAATCATACCTTATCCCTCCTATACTCTTAAACTCTTCTCCTTATCTTTATTATCCTAACGCATTCCTTCTAAAAAAGCTCTTTTCTGAGCGAAACCCCAGGGTTAAGGCGTAGAAGTATCAGATGTTATAATGCTGCTCTTAATCAAGTTTTCTATATTTAGAGATATTTCATATATTTTATTTTTAATGTTTTTGCATCC
>JACDGE010000147.1 GCA_013815465.1 Alphaproteobacteria bacterium
GAAGATATGAACATGACAATGCTATAGATGCTTCATTCATGGTCCAGTTATAATGTGGTTATGCTATAGTACTTCTTTTTGAATCTTCATTTTTAAACTTTCAGTAAAGCCGAAATGAAAATCACAACAATTCATGTGTGAAATTTACAATTGAATTTTAGAGGAAATATGAATATGTATTTGTGAGTTTATTTAATTAAGTTAAGATTTTTAGATGTTGTTTAAGCGTTACACCTCACTTTTGATTTCGACGGACATACTCGTTCAGTCTGCCCCCCAAGCCTTTGCAATGTACGTTGATCAAAAATTTAACATATACTTATACTGAACTAAATCGTATAAAATTTATCCTTTATAGTAATAGGTGATATCATGAAAAAATTCCTAGCGTATTTAATTAGCACTTCAATCATTTGTTCTCCCATAAGGGCTAAGCCTCCTTTAGAGCACATTAAAGATTTAGACGCCCCTTTTATAAGCAAAAACAAACGTTATCTTTCTATAGCAGTAGGAGCAGATAATCGATATATTCGTGGCGTTCGGTTTCATGGCAACTATAGCGCAAAAAAAAGCCCTTTCCCGTGCGTTGAACATAATCAGCTGAAAGAAGATGATCGACCCCAGGATGCTGTTACCGCCGTCCTGCAACGCTTTTTTCCATCACCATTGCATGACGCGCTTGTCCCAAATAATCTACAGCAAGATCAGCTTAAAAAATGGCTAACACCAGAATGTGGAGCGCACATCATTAATCATATTGATGATAATGGAAAATTTTCTCAATTGTCGAATGAGGAACAGGTGCTCGGGATTGTAAAAGCTCTCACGCCACATGCCTATTGGACTGAAGCTCTTAAAGCCCCGATGCAGGCAAAACTAACGAAACAGAGCGAAACGAAGGTTCTCTACTCTAGATTGCAAGGGAGAGACTCTTTTAAGTTCGCTAATCTTTTTGTTCAAGCTATCAAACAAAGTCGAAATCCAACCCCTGAAGATGAGTATTTATACGACCCTCATATCATTGAAACTGGTTTATTAACCTATCTATGGCAACAAGCTCAAGCTAAACAAGATTTTGAGCCATATTACAAAACGCTTTCAAAAGATATCGTGGATAAAACGGTTACGATCGATTTTAATTCTTTTTACACAAAAGATAATTATTGTAATTTACAGGAGAGCATAGTATTAGAAACATTATCAATTGAAGAGTTCATGTCGAGCCCCGAAAAGATGACTTTGTTAACTCAAGGGTCTTCTTACTATGAAGATCCTCTCCCTCCTTCTTCCGCTTATAGTTCTGTTCTGTTCCAAGAAGCTGATGGGAAAAACTATATTTATACAAATTGTGGCGAAAATGCCCTTATGGATCTATTGAATATGGTGATGTTTGATCCTGAACAAAGATCTTTTGCCTATGCTCAACCCGAGACTCTAACAGCAAAGGGGCTTGATCCTCTTAAAGAGTTTAGTCATTTCTACAAGGAAATACAAATTTACCCCCATCAATCAAACCTTCAAAAGACGTTAAATGCCTGGAGCCAATTGGTGAGTAATCGTAACATCCCTAACGATCCTGATCCGATACATTATTTGAAAAAACAAGGTGTCCGAGTCAAAAAAGAAACTATGGATGGAAATTATGAATTAGAGAATGGTCTTCATAACATACTCCGCGTTATAGGAAAATTTTTAAATGATCCTCTTTGGCAACCTATGAATCAAAAAGGTAAGGAATTACTTACAGCTATCCAAGAAAATTTGGATCGTTTCTGTACTCTTTTCTCAAGGGAAAATTTTCTTTTAGATTGGCAAGTAAGCAGTACAAAGAATAAAGAAATAAAACACTCTACGGACATCACAATTGCCTTTTCTGTGGGTGGCGAAAATCGGTTTGAACTATGTTGTGGACTTGGCCACTTTAACCTTAATAAATATTCACAAGCAGAAAATGAAGAATATTTTGGAGACTTGGGCTCAAGAATAATTCCTCATATTAAACAATGGAATCCCCTATATCTTGAATTTCTTAAGGCCATGACCACACTACCCGTCACTTTTTTAAAAGATGACATTTTTAGCCCTTTCCAAGAGTTTGAGGATGGTTTCTATGGTGTCATTTATGGAGCGAGCCGCGCATCTTTGAAAGTTAATCAGCCCTTGTTTGA
>JACDGE010000148.1 GCA_013815465.1 Alphaproteobacteria bacterium
CAATCTGCTCCTGCATCTTCTATGCTATTATTTTCTAAATTCAGCAAGGTGAGCAGGGGAAAGTTGGCCTTTGAAAGATATTCCGCACCTTTATTTTCTATTCTATTGTTTGCTAAGTTCAGCGCAGTAAGCATGAAAAAGTTACATTTAGAAATACACCAAGCGCCTGCATCTCCGATGTCAGCCTGCATTAAATTCAGCGTTGTAATTACGGAAAAATCAGCCTTAGAAAGGCTTTTCGCGCCTACCACTCCCACTTTATCATCGTTCAAATTTAGCGTGTTAAGTTGGGGGAAGGCCCTAGAAAGGCCCCCTAGCCCTCTAAAATCTAACTGGTAGTTGGAGTTTAAATTCAGCATCATGAGTTTGGAAAAGTTGGCTTTAAAAAGACTCTTTGGGTTTGTTAGGCGATTATAGCTCAAATCCAGCGCTAGAAGTGCGGGAAAATTGGCCTTAGAAATGCAGCCCACTCCCGCATCACCTAGAGCATTATTACCCAAATACAAAGCCGTAAGAGCGGAGAAATTAGCCTTAGAAATCCTCTCCGCCCCTGTATCTCCTATATTATTCCCTTCCAAAATGAGCAATGTGAGCCTGGGGAAGGTGGCCTTTGATAAACTTCCCATTCCTACCTTCCCTATGTTGTTTCCCTCCAAGTTCAGTGTAATGAGCATAGGAAAGTTGGCCTTTGATAGATTCTCTGCCCCTCCAGCCCCTAAGCTATTGCCACTTAAATTAAGTTTTGTGAGGGTTGGAAAATTAGCTTTAAAAAACTTCTTTGTTGCTGTGATTCCTAGCTTTCTAGAACTCAAGGCTAAAGGTTTGTTTTTCAATTCTATTTTTACGACTTTTTCCCACCCATTGGAAACCCGTGACGCACTAATAAGGTCTTGTAAATCAAGGAAAGAAAAAACATGTCCCCTGATGTCTGTATTGCCAATACTCGTGGGAAGGAAAATTTCTTTTATTATCCAACCCTCGTCATTTTTCTCTCTATTAGGATAATATTTTTTAGGTCCATAGAGTGAGAGGTCTTCAAATTCTTGGTTCATTCCCCATGCAGAAAGAGAAGTTGCAAATAGAATAATAATGAGTGGGCTCAATTCAATAAACATCTTTTTTAATTTAATTTTCTTTAACATTCGCAGCCTCCTCTCCTGCTAGCCTTCCATAGCTTGAAGAGATCACACGGTTAAAGGCACTCCCTCTGAGAGCGCTTCCTAAAAGAATTTCTTTAAAAATTATCTTCATTTTTTTCCTCTTTTTTTTAAGAAAACTGATTAATCCTTAAAATAGTTTAAAATTTATTCAAAGATTTTAAATAATATTTATTCACAAAATATCAACAGCTCATTTATTATTTTTCTCAAGCATATTCATAATTGTTTGTTCCATTTCTTCAGTCATAGAGTTGCCCTCAAAAAAGATTTTTTTAAGATAAGGTTTCGTTTCTATAAACATTAAAAGCTCATTTCCACCTTCATCACCAATAAAATTGTCGCTAACATCTAACTCAACCAAGGTCGAATGATGTTGGAGAGCGTCAAGAAGATGTTTCAGCCCCTGAGAGGTAAATTTATTCTTATTAAGACACATCTTGCTCTGTGGATGTGATTGAGAAAGTAAGGATGCAACTTGAGGTGCCTCTGTATCTGTAAAATCACAAGAAAAAAAGCTATATAGCCATATGTCTTTAGGGTTTATTCTTAAACAATTAATTCTTTTAATTGATTTTTTTACATTCTCATTCATAGGGTTATCCGCAAAACATATTTTTTTAAGGGAAGGTTTCCTTTCTAAAAACGTTAGAAGCTCTTTTCCTCCCTCATCACAAATAAAGTTATCGCTAACATCTAATTCGATCAGTGCCGGATGAAATTGGAGAGAATTAAGAATATGCGTCAGGCCCCCAGTGGTAATTTTGTTCTGGCCTAGGTTAATTGTGGTCAGGTGCTGTGCTTTAGAAAGTAAAGATGCAACTTGAGATGCATCTGCATCTGTAAGATCACAAGAGAAGAAGGTATGCTGTCCTATGTCTTTAGGATTTATTCTTAAACTATTCGTTCGTTTAATTGATTTTTCTACTTTTTCACTTAATGAGTTGCCAACAACAAATATTTTTTTAAGAGAAGATTTCGTTTCTAAAAACCTTAGGATCTCTT
>JACDGE010000051.1 GCA_013815465.1 Alphaproteobacteria bacterium
AAGGAAGACTTCGATGAAAATATCTTAAATTACAATACAACCCCCAGAAAATCCTTGGGTTGGCTTACGCCCCTGGAGGCCTTTAATAAAAATTTACCACGTGTTGCACTTCAGACTTGAATGCGGCAATGGGTCATATTAATATCTTTTTTAATTGTATCTGTATTAAGATTATTTACTAAAAGTCCTCTTGAGACAGAAACTAATTTTTTATATTTCGTAATATCCTCAGGTGTCTTTAATATCATAATTCCATTTTTAAGATCTTCATTGTTATCAATCATTTCAAGAGTCAACCAGGAAAAATTCTTGATTAACAATAACAATTTATCAAAATTAATGTTGTTATTATTTAATTTTAAAAAACTTAATTTTTTTAGATTAGATTCAATATCATTTGCCCCCTCTAAACCAATTTTGTTACAACTTAAATCAAGTTTTGTAAGATTGGTGAGCTTCTTTGCAAGTTCAGATGCTCCAGTATCTGTGATACTGTTTTTTGATAGGTTAAGACTTATCAAATTGCTAAAGGTTGAGTGAATTGCTGTAATTTCTGTATCTTCAAAATCGTTAGAAGCTAAACTCAACTCTTTTAAATTAACCCGAGTTGCGTTTAAGAGATAAGGTTTGTAATGGAGTGTAGAGAAGGCTTATCTGTTCTAAGTTGATAGTGAATAAGGCCAGCAAAAAGATGAGCGAACGCATTAATTGGACATCGATGCCGATGGTGTATTAAGGTGCCTAGGGATTTGAGAGATGAAAAGATTGTCTCAACAAATGAGCGACGCATGAGCTTATGCTCCATTGGCATAAGACAATTTTTCATATTTTTGTTAATTCATGAAAGAGATTTTTGGAGAGGTAGCCCTTATCTCCAATAAGCTTAGCGGTTATTCCCGTAACCATATCTGGAACAGGTTTTCTATCGTTGACATTACCAGGAGTAACGACAAGACGAATGATTTCTCCCTTCGAATTAAAGATGAGGTGGAGCTTCATTCCGAAGAACCATCCGGTTGACGTTTTGCCTTTAAGCGCAAATCCTTTAAAAGTCTTATGCCTTTTTTCACGCAAATTATGGCATACAGCCATAGGGGTGAATCGATAAAAAGGTATTCTGAAGTGACCCCCTTGGGTCGGACCACGAATGATCGAAAAGTTGAGAGAGTTTGGACGTGAACATATTTTACCTTTTCTTAATTTATTAAACAATAGTGAAGTTGTGGTTGTTGTTGAGCCTGTGGGGATGTGGGTAACTCGCCAGGGTTATCCACATATCCATAGGTTTGGGACTCCACCATTTTTAAAACCTCCATGGGCGTTTTGTACTTGAGGGAGCTATGCAGCCGTTCCTCATTGTACCAGTGGATAAAGCTCGCAAGCATGGACTTGAGCTGCCCCATCGTTTTGGGAAAGGCCAAGTAAAAACCCTCGAATTTTAGAGTTCTCCAAAACAGCTCTATATAAGCATTGTCTGTAGACCCTCCCTTATGAGACATGCTGATTTTAATTTCATTAAGATGACAGAGCCTTTCCCACTCTACACTTGTAAATTGAGCCCCCTGATCCGAGTTGATGATTGAAGGCACACCATAACGCCAAATGCCATCTTGCAAGGCCTCTAAACAAGCCTCTTTGAACAAGGAATTTGACAGCCGCCATCCCACCACAACGCGGCTATAGACGTCTATCAGGGCTGTTAAATAAACAAATCCCCCAGGGAGTCTCAGATAGGTGATATCGACTTGCCACACCTGGTGAGGCCTTTCAATAGTGAGCCCTGAAAGCAAGTAAGGATAAGACTTATTTTGTTGGCTACGAATGGTTGTTTTAGGTTTAGGATAAATGGCCTTTAAGCCCAGCTCATTCATCAATCTATGTTCCTTTTTACGATTTACATTTATGCCTTCACGGGTGAGCTGAGCATGAATACGCCGATAGCCATATTGGGGCGTGGCCTCATAAATTTCTGCGATCCTGTTCGCAATTTCAGTATCTTCAGCAAAAGGTGTTGGTTGATAATAGAGGCTCGATCGACTGAGGCCTAAAAGGCTACACTGGGCGCGCACGCTCAAATATTTGTTTTTTCTATCAATCATTTTCCTGCGCTCCTTTACTTCACTCGCCCGAGGGCACGTGACAAAAAATCGTTTTCAACCGTGAGCCTTCCAATATTGGCATGGAGCTTTTGGATTTCATTGTCGTGAGCTGTCTTTGAGGATTTTTCGCCTTCAAAGACGCGAGCGCCTGCAATAATTGCCGCTTGCATCGATGAATTTCGGATGGGGAAATTTCATATTTTGAGGCTATTTCCCCAATCGTCATATCTCCTTTTAGGGCTTCGATTGCTACTTTTAGTTTTAATGACACACTGATCTTTTTCTTCATTTGCTTTTCCTTTCTTGGTTTGAGTCTACTCTCTCAAACTTTTCAGAAAAAGTGGTCCAGTTTTTGGGGGTCAGTACATTCCGTTACTTCCCCTTCAAGACTTTTTAATAAACATACAAGAGCTGGAAAGGCTCTTTTGATCAATTTGACAAAACGAGTATAATGAACCAGCCCGGGAAATAGCTGCTGATGTACTCTAAAAGCCTGGATATAAAAGTACTTAAAGCAGGACATTCCTGATTGGTGATAAGCGATGAGGATGGTAAGGATTTCGGATAGATGAAGATGGCAATTGCGGTTCTGTTTTATTTTTCTGTCAGAAATTAACTGCTTTCTATACCAAGGATCAAACGCCTTAGAAAAATCATCCACAAGACAGAATAAGGTATCGTAATCTATATTCATTGAGGTATCTCCTTTCTTCTTAACAAAATAGAGGATACCTCAATACTTTCAGCCTATTAAATACTTTCCTTAAACGCAACTCGGGTTAAGAATAGAGTCATTAATGTACTGCATAGGAGTAAGTCCTTTCAATCCCCTGTGTGGTCTATAAATATTATATTTTTCGGTAACTTTTCTAAGTTCATATCGCATGGCTCCAAGGCCATAGGTTAGAGCGATTATAGAATTCTTCACGGAACCTTCTGTTTCCACGTACTACACCACCATTGTAGCTATTTTGGAGCATAGCGGTTTCTTACCTCCCCAACACCCTAAGCTTATTATCGAATTTAGTGACATCACGGCTTTGCATTTGCTTGTAGCCACGTAGAAGTGGCTAAATAATTTCTTACCCATCTCTCCTTTCAGGAGGTTTCCTCTCAATTTTTATAGCGTTTTTTTAGTTAAGAAGACTGAAAGTAAATTTTTAAGGAATTATTATTATTTCACAGGTTAAAATACATAACATTAATTATTAAAACAAGGAAATTTAATGTATGAAGCTATCTTGCAACTCGTGGAGGGAATAATAAATTCCCCTTGGGAAGCTTTAGGTTTTGCAACCTTATTATTTCATGTAGAAGGGGGGTATATTTTAGTGAAACACATTCTTCTTCCCCGCTATAAGTATTGCCGAGAATTACTCAAAAGCATGCAAAGTGTAAAGGATCATTTCATCCAAATAGACATTCTCCATCAAGAAATGAAAACAACAGGAAAAGATGCTGATTCTCTGACAGAATCGATTTTACGTTTAAATACAAATGCCTCCCTTCCATTGCTAAAAATAAGACAAATTATGAATACCGCTAATGCCCATCTGTTCAGGGAAAAGTTGTATGAGAAAACGGTTGAGTGTTCAAAAATATTATGTAGACAACATGAATATATTTTGCTTCATAATAAGTATCCAAACAATCTATTATCTCCAAAAGCCTTAGAAAACAGGATACAGGAGTTATTAGATGTTCTGCCGCGTACTTTTTGGGAATCTACCGCTGTTTATTTTAAGCGTATTGATCTTAATGTTAAGCGCCAAAAATCCAGTAAAAAAGATTTTATTGATGCCTTATATATTTTGGGTCAAGCAAAGAAAATTAAGTTATTCCTGTGTTCAAAAAAATTAGGTTCTTCTTCAATCAATAGTTCTATAAATTATTTTATTACTGAGATAAAATTATCTTATATTCAAAAAAATGAAAAAAGGTGCAAAGATTTGTTTGCTGGAATGCAAAGCCAATTGTAAAAAGAAAAATTTAATTTGGCATGAAAGGCCTGAAGTAAGCCATTTTTTTCTAAAATTATAAATAATATTATTTAGAAAATCTATTATTTAGAAAAATGAAGCTGCAAAAAATTATTTATTACTTAAAATTTCTAAAATAAGGAATAAAAAATGAGATAAATAAACAGATTATCAATAGACCTGCTGCGAAAGTAGAATTTGAGGACGAAGAAAAAAAGACGAGCGTAATGAAGGAAATATTTCTTAAATTGAAGAGAATCCGTTTTTGGAATTAACAATTCCAGCAATAATACTAAACTTTAAATTATAGCGTTTGTTCTTATTGCGGTAACGATCTGAGAGAATTCTAAAGATTTGAGTTGTTTCAATACGTTTTCAATCTTAACACGCATTCGAGAAAACACTCGATTATAGGCTTTAGCTTCCTTATCTAATGGCTTGTTATTTGTCGCTTTAAAAGGAATGTCTGTTCGAGCATGGAGCTTATCTAATGCTTGATAGCCAGAATCAGCCAATGCGGTTAAATCTTTGGGAATTGGGGCTTCCTCTTTATAAACAGTAAAATCATGAATGGCTCCTGGTTTTGTTTAGAAACATGGATAATCCGCCCAGAAGGCGTAATGCGGATTTCCGTCTTGTTTGTATGACATTTTTTCTTACCCGAATAAAAAGCCTTTTGGCCTTTTTTAAGCCTTTCAATTTGTTGTTCTGTCGCATCAATGATAATTTCTTCAATCTATTCTTGAGAAAGATGACGGCTTTCATGATGGCTATAACTTTTTCCAAAATAGGCTATAACCTGTTGATATTTCGACAAACGCGAGAATCATCAATGTCAAAGAGAAAACCAATGAAAATCTGGGTCGTATAGCTTCGATAATACAGCAACAGCATTAAGATCTGTTCACACAAAGAAAGATTGTTGTTGCTCCCAGGGCGTTTATAGTGCTGAGTAACCCTCTTCTCCCATTCGGGCTCCAACAGCTTGGACAATACACTCAAGCTCATCAATCGTTACACCAAATAATCTTTTAAAAGTGGTTGGATGATTTTTAATCTTGTTGTATCTTAAGGACATGGGGTTTCCTTTCTCAAATTAGGACCTTTCCTACATTTTTACTAAAATTTTAACTTTCGCAGCAGGTCTAATATGTCTAAAAAATTTCTCCAAAGAACATTCATACTTTCTCTCACAAGCTTAACTTTGCTAGTATTTTTATACAATCAAAAGTCATCGTGTATGGATATACAAGAAGATGGACGGCATACCGCAGGTACTAAAGCCTTTCATCTTCTTCCTGATGAGATTGAAGTATTTATTTTTTCATTTCTTGACCAATGGGATTTATTGAAGAGCACAGTTTTTGTGTCAAAAGGTTGGCGGACAGCCACGGCAAGTATATGGAAATTTAAATCTCTATGTTTGATCTCCAATAATATCGGAGATAATGGAGCAAAAAATATCACAAATGGTAAATTCTTAAGCCTTACTGCACTGTATTTAAGCGGCAATAATATCGGGGATAATGGCGCAAAAAATATCGCAAATGGGAAGCTCTCAAACCTTATGACGCTATATCTGACCAACAATCGTATCGGGGATAATGGAGCGAAAAATATCGCAAAGGGTAAACTCTCAAACCTTACTTCCCTAGATTTGAGTGGCAACAATATCATGGCGGAGGGCGCCAAAAATATTACAAGAGGGAAATATTCAAAGCTCACCGCTCTACATTTGAGTAGCAACAACGTCGGGGCAGAGGGAGCTAAAAATATTGCAGATGGGAAGCTTTCAAACCTCACAACACTGAATCTGAGTAGCAACAATATCGGAGCGGAGGGCGCCAAAAATATTACAAAAGGGAAACTCTCAAATCTTACTGCGCTCGATTTGAATGACAATAATATCGGGGATAATGGCGCAAAAAATATTGCAAATGGGAAATTCCTTAAACTTACAGGGCTGGGTTTGAGTGGCAACAACATCGGGGAGCAGGGCGCAAAAAACATTGCAAATGGAAAACTTCTCAAACTCACAGTGCTGGGCTTCGACGATAACAATATTGGGGATGAAGGGGTTAAAGCTATAGCAAACCGTAATCTCATAAACCTCACCGTGCTAGGTTTGAGCAACAATAATATTGGACCAGAGGGGATGAAGAATATCACAAATGGTAATCTCATAAACCTCTCAGAGTTGCATTTGAGTGGCAATAAAATTGGGGATAAGGGGGCGCAAAGGATTACAAATGGTAAACTTTCAAACCTCACCTGTCTGGTTTTATGCGAAAACAATATCGGAGCGAATGGCGCGAAAAATATCGCAAACGGTAACCTCATAAACCTCACTGTACTGGATTTGACCGGCAACAATATCGGAGCGGAGGGAGCGGAAAATATCGCAAACGGGAAACTCATCAATCTTACAACACTGGATTTGACCAGCAACAATATCGGGGATGAGGGAGCGAAAAATATAGCAAACGGGACACTCTTCAAACTCGCAACCCTGAATCTGATCCACAACAACCTCGGAGCTGACGGGGCGAAAAATATTGCAAATGGTAAACTCTCAAACCTTACTGCGTTAGATCTAAACTACAATAATATCGATGATGAAGGAGCTAAAGCTATCTCAAACGGGAAACTCTCAAACCTTACGACTCTGGATCTGAGCAGCAACAACATCGGGATACAGGGAGCGGAAAATATTGTAAATGGGAAATTCTCAAGCCTCACAACCCTGAATTTGTACAACAACAATATTGATGATGAAGTAAAAAGAGTAGTAAAAGTGAGGTTTGGATTAAAAGTAACCTTTTGATTTTATAAAACACAAAATGCTAACATCGCCCAGCTCACTTTTGACAAAGACAGTGGCTCTTTGAAGGAAGAGTTGCTCATCTCAAAGACCAAATGCTCTTTCAAGGATAAGTCTATGGACCCCCTACGGTTTTCTTCAGGATGGTGCCAGCGGCTACATTGGATAGCACCTCCTCAGTAAACAGGTTTCCAGAAGGCCCTTCCCAGAATGGCCCAAAATTCTGGTTTTGATATCATCCAAGTTCTTTTCGACACGTCATCAACGGTTTACGTGCTCTCGTCTCTTTAATTCCCATCTGATACTAAACAATGTCAGCATCTTTTTCTCAACGCTCACGACCATGACTCTTACCCAAAGCCGCTTGAGGTGATTTAGAACCGGCTCCTGCAATCAAATTCTGAAGGACCTACCTTCATTTCTTCCATAGCTGTACTGTATTTAGAAAAGTTATTTACATCTTTACCTCCCCCACATACATCTGCGGCACACTGAGGCCATAAAACCAACCCATGGTTGGTTTGCTTAGTGCTGCAAGACCTTTAAAGACGTGGTGCGACTGATACGTTTATTCTGACACATAGGAAGGGATGGCGCGTCAACGATATACTCTTCCAATAAAGTCATTTAGAACGTAACCGTTTAGGCAAGTACACCTTCTAAAGATGAGGAGCATTATGGCAAAGTAAGTGTCATTAAGGTGAATCAAAGGAGTAGGGAATATGAAATCAAAAAACAGGCGTTTTACTCGAGAAGAAAAGATCCGATTGCTTGAGGATTATGAAATCAGCAAGATGAGTCCTAAGGAATGTGCTGAGCTTAAGGGGATTGGTCTGAGCACATTCCACAGATGGTCTTTGCAGTTGAGGGGCCCTCTCCGTGAGAGAGGTAAAAAGGCCTCTGCTGTCATGAAGAACAGGCCAAGTTTAAATTCAGAGACCTTTTCTGAAGATAAACGAAGGGAAGATAACAAGCAGGATACTTTATTAGCCTCTCTTGCAAGTACAAGCGGCGTATCTTTTATAGATATCACATCCCAGGTAGGGAAAAGCGCCCAGCAGACCGCCCAAAATTTAGAACCTTGCCAATTAGAGATTCGGCTCCCCAACGGTGTGACGTTGAAGCTTGAGAAAGTCCCTTTTCATCATGCATGGTCTCAAGTCGTTGAATGGGTTCGAGAGCTTAGATAGGCCAGGCCATTATGTTGTTTAGCGCAGGAAAAGTATTTTTGGCAACTCAAGCGATTGATATGCGAAAATCTTATCAAGGCTTGGGTGTTTTGGCGGAAGAAGTTTTGAAGCAGAATCTTTTTAGCGGATATCAGTTTGTCTTTTATAACAAACGACGGGACAGATTAAAAATCCTGTACTGGCATATGAATGGCTTTTGTATTTTGCAGAAACGCTTAGAAAAGGGTCGATTCCAAAATTTAACGATTGGGGAAGGATCATCCGTAGAAATAACAGCCTATCAGCTTCAAGGTCTGATCCAAGGGATTGAGTGGAAACAAATCCCGATCCCATCAACTTTATCTTATACAATTTTGTAAAATTTTATGTCTAAAATTTAGGGTTGATTTTATAGAAATACATCGGATAGTGTTATAACCATATAATATAAAAAATAATGGATTCACTTTTAATAGCAAGATATGTGATGGAAGAAAAGCTTAAGAATTTTTTGGATCATTCCCAGCTTCCTGATGACGTTGAAGCTTTAAAAGATATGATCGTTACAATCGCAAATTTATGTTTGGGGACATATATGGAGTACTCGAAACAAATTCAGGTTTCTGCAGAAAACAATGAATATTTGCAATCTGAAATAGCTGTTTTAAAGAGATTTCAATTTGGTCAGCGGTCCGAACGACTCAAAAAAAAAAAGATTACAATTGCTAATGACAACTGTGTAGAGCCGTTTTACGATCCTTCATCCTCTCCTTTTAAAAAGACTCAAAAAGAAAAGAAGACCCGGGAAAACCATAAAGGACGTAATGCTTTTCCCGCTCATTTACCTCGAGAAGAGGTCATCCATGACTTGGTTGCGGATGAAAAAGCATGTGGAAAATGTGGAGCCTTCTTAAGCCAGATTGGCGTTGAAGAGCGGGAGCAGTTGGAAACAATTTCTGTTCGGGTCATTGTGAAAAAGCACAAACGACTAAAGTATGCATGCCGATGTTGCGGGGAAACGATTGTTTTAGCAAAAGGCCCTTTTGAGGCCATTGAAAAGGGGATTGCAGGTCCCAACTTATTGGCCCAAGTGCTGGTTGACAAGTACGCCGACCATCTTCCCCTTTACCGTCAATCACAAAGGTTTAAGCGCCATGGGCTTCATATTCACCGTTCTACTTTGTGGAACTGGGTACGTTTAAGTACAGTCAGCTTAATCCCTCTGGTTGAAGCGATGAAACAAGACTTATTAATTGTAGGACACATTTTTAGTGATGACACCACTATGCCCACTTTACGGGAACAAACACCAGAAAATTTAGGTAAACAAGCCAAGAAGAATTATATGTGGGTATATACAGGACTCTCAAAAGAGAAAGAAAAATTTCCGATCGTCATTTATGATTTTTCTGAAGGAAGAGACAGCCAATATCCTGTAGCCTTTTTAAAAGAGTTTAAGGGCTACCTCCAAGCTGATGCTTATTCAGGCTATAATCCCTTGTACGTCGATGAAGAGGGCAATCCTGCTCAATGTATTGAAGTTGCATGCTGGGCACATGTAAGACGTAAATTTGTTGAAGCATTAAAAGTCAATCCAAACTCCATTGCAAAAGAAGTTTTGGAAATGATTGGCAAATTATACAAATTAGAAAAAGAATTCCGAGAACAGCCGTTAACGCTTGAAAAAATTACTTTAAAACGTCAAGACCATTCCAAACTACTACTGGAGGAAATTCATGCCTGGCTTATACAATATGAGCCCCAAGTTGTTCCAAAAAGTTTACTTGGCCAAGCTATCTCTTATGCCTTATCCAATTGGAAAGCCTTAACTGTGTATATTCAAGATGGGCGGCTTGAAATTGACAATAACCGATCCGAACGGTGTATAAAAGGTGTGGTGCTGGGAAGAAAAAACTATATGTTCATGGGAAGTCCTCAAGGAGGCCATGCAGCAGCCACCATTTATAGCCTAATTGAGACATGCAAACAAAATAATGTGGACCCCCTTGCTTACTTGGCGGATGTTCTAGCTCGCATCCCCACACATCCTAATAAACAAATTCACGAACTCCTACCTTATCATTGGAGACCGCCCCCTGCCAAAGAGGGGCAGCCAGGGCAATCCAAAAATGTTGCTTAGATTAAAAAGTATTATTGTGGTTCAAGCTAGCTCTAACATTCAAGGGGTAGTTGCCTAAACGGTTAC
>JACDGE010000052.1 GCA_013815465.1 Alphaproteobacteria bacterium
CTCCAGGCGTGTTCGAAAGGTTCGTGCATTTGGATACTGCTTTGCAAAGACCCAGTTAATTTTATGGCGTAGATCCTCAATTCCCAGAAGGACACTTGGGTCTGAACTTCCAACCCACACGAGACGTTCGTCTTCACATTCCAGAAAGCGAGCACCCGCGATTTGTTTCAGCTCAGCCGTTGAGAGAGGCTGCTCCAACATTTGCGATTCGTTAAAGCCAACCCCTTCAGACAGTTGGGCACACCAATCCCTCCAGGTTGGGTCTTGAATCGATTCAATGATCTCTGCTTTTTCTGCGTCTCTGATGGGATTTGGCTGAACATTGCCCAGACCGCTACATCCATGGGATCCGTACTGCTCAAGACCATCCGAATTGTCGTAATTACCTTCCAGGATTTTATAAAAATTACCCTCATCCAAAATCCAGTCCAGCCCAACTTTCCATTTGCGGGGCCCTCCTCCCATCATGAAGGACGAGGTTCTGACACGTAAGCAAAACCGCTCCCAGAGTCGAATATCGCTTTTGAAATGAAAGGCAAAGAGGGATTCCAGCTGACCTTTCCGATCCTCTGTGAGCTTGATGACTCCCTTCCAATTCTCTGGGAAAAGTTTTTGAACAACGTGGATCTCCCAGAGGCTGATCATTTCCCAGGCGACTGATTCGTCTGGGACAGACTCGTCTGTCACAGACTCGTCTACAATGGATTCACCCGGAGCGGACATGCGCGAAGCGGGGGCATCAGAGATGGGTTTTCCAGAAACGGATCTTTCTGGACCAGACTCGTCCGGAACGGATTGATCCAAATAGGATTCATCCACGGACTCCTCCATGGACTTGTCCAAGGACGCTTCCGAAATCGATTTTTCAAAATCAGAATTTTCTAAATTTTCAAAATCAGAAAAATTTTCACGCGCGCCTTTTCTCTGCGTGTGCTCTTTGTTTTTAATCTCTGTCGTATTCTCTGGTATTGCACCAAAATTTCTTTGGCTCGAGGCAAAATTTCTTTCATTCGAAGCAAAGATTTTTTCGTTCGAACCAAAATTTCTTATCTTCGAAGCAAAAATTCTTTGGTTGTGTGTTTCCTTGGGTTGTAGAGGGGTTTCGATAAAAGCCTCCTCCAGATTTTCGTTCGAACCAAAAATTCTTTGGTTCGAAGCAAAATTTCTTTGGTTGAGCGTTTCCTTAGGTTTTTCGAAAGATGTGGGGTCACTCAAATGAGGACTTGTTCGCACAAAAGAAGGCACGACCTTCAGATAAACCTCAGGGAGAGTGCGCCCGCATGCTCTCAAATCCTCCTGAAGTTGTCTCAAATTTACACGATATTGGGTTGTCCTATCCCACTTCTTGTTTGGATGGCCTCTCTCATCAATCCAGCCCTGGTCGATCAATACCTTCAGATATTTGCGGACGCTCGGAGGAGAAAGACCGAGCATGGTCTCAATATTCAGTTCAGGAGCTGTCTTGTAAATCCATCCGTGACGTGGAGAAACGTTGCAGTCAGGCTCAAATTGGCGTTCCTCTTCGAGTAAAAGATCAAAATCTCTAACGCGCAGCGTCCAATACAACAATTGGTTCAATATAACAGCACTAAAATGATTGCCCGTGAGGTCAACAAATTCTCTCCGGATAATGGAGACGTCTGACGACTGGGGTTCGATACTTTGAAACATGATTCACGCCTTTGCTTGTTAAACTGTTCAAGGGTGAACCCAAGCTAAAGACGCATAAGAAGCTATACTTTTGAAATAGTTTAGAGTATTCTTCCGTATATGGAGCCTTGAATTGGGTTCTGTAGACAGGGCACCTGTGAATGTCCGCAAAAACTACTCACAGGTGTCTCTTTTTATTTATTGCTCTATTTTTATGGGCTCATTCCCATCTCCTCTTTCTCTCGAAGGATTGATTCAAACCGAATGCATAAAAAGCGCTCATCTCTGACATCAACCATTGTGATTTGATCGGTGTCATCCTCAAACTTCTCAATCTCTGCTCGGGGATATCTAATACAGCTTCCGAGCTTCATAAACTGAGGACCATGTCCTTTCCATCGCCACTGTTCTAAAGTATGAGTGGTTATATGCCAGCGAAGCGCTAAGGCTTTTGGCGTCAGGTAAGGGGTTGTAATGGCTTGTGCTTGCATATTTATTCCTCTTTATTAAAGGCTTGAGCTCACGATCAATCATTTGAGAAGAAGCCTTCAATATGAAGAAAATGGTAAGCTTGGATGGAGATATCGTCAAATAGTTTTTTGAAGAGCAAAATAAAGAAGGCCTCCATATTTAAACAAATATGCATCTCTATAGACAAATATAGACACGTTGACCCTCTGAATATTGTGTCAGAGGTGAAAAATTGGCCTCATTTTTTTCTAAACTGTGTTAATTTCATCACAGTTTTGAGCCCAAAAAATGTGAAAAGCGGTTTCTGAGCTTACAAAATTGGGATCTTGCAAAGGGTTATCATACTTCCAAAAAGAGTTTGCCCCCTGCAGGGGCCCTGGAAGAGCCAGAATTCCATGACAGAGAGCGCCACTAGATGCAGCACTCGGTCTCACTTCAAACATATAGGGCCATAGCCCCAGAAGATTGATGCTGAGCTGCTCGATAAGCGGCATTGTTAAGCACAAAAAGGTAATATTCTCCCTAATGCCAAAAACGATGAGCTCTTCATAAAGGGATCGGTAAAGGATTTTACAGATTTTATCAAAGTCTCGCCCTGCAATTTCTTCACTCATCTGGAAAGAAATGCTCCCCGTCCAAACTTCCTTTATTTGTGGGCAAAAGGACCGCAGGTATCCCTCAACTTCTGGGTTAAGCGTGGAGGTCTTTTGCTTTAAAAGCAGGAGTCCGCCGCAGACATCTTTGATCTCTTTTTTTAGCAGGAGAAAGGTTGCCTGTTGTAAGTCCTGCTCGCCTTTGAAAACTGTAATAGATTGTAACTCCTCAACAAATGGAGTGATGCTGGATTCATATAAGTGGTGTTCTTGGGGTTCGATAAGGTAAAACATGTATATCTCCTTCACAGTTTAAAATTGCCGGTTTAAAACCGGCTGGTTAAAGCAGCCTGCTTAAGCAGCCTGTTGAAAATTTTTTTCTTTTATTCGGTCTTGTTTTCTTCAGAAACAAGCTCAGAGATGCTCTCTGTGGGAGTCTTTTGATCTTCCGTTGTGTGGGCTCGGATCAATTCATTTTCAAAACGTTCAATGACTTCCAGTTTATAGCGGATATTTCCCTCTACTTTCTGAAATTGGGGTCCTTTTTTGAACCATCTCCATTGTCGAAGAGTTGCCGCATTTATATTCCAGCGTTTGGCTAATTGACGGGATGTTAAAAATAAAGTGCGATTGCGCATGACTATTCCTCCATGTTTATGAGTTATTTTTTTTAAGCTGAGAGCATCTAAACCTAGAAAAGATTCCATAATGCTTGTCGAACTCAAGTTTGCTCAAAAAATAAATTTTTCTCATATCCCCAGAAACGATCTAGTTATGGTCAACTATTTGATTTTAAACAAGTTAAATGAACAACTGAAACGTTTTAGAGTGTTAATAAAATCCCTTTTCTGCACAAACTCAATTGAATTTTTTTGATGAAAGGGGGGAGTGATTTTAAATATGGAAGTCTATGCCAAAAACTTCTGCCCATCATTTTTGGGTGTATAGGATCCGGAGATAAAACATCTGTTTGCGTTTCTTATCGATTAGATTGTAGAATGGCAAAAGGGCAGGACAATAAAAGATCTATTGTGGGAGCCATCACTTATTTATTCTATGGAACAATAGAAAACAAAAATTTAATGCATAGGGGGCAAGGAGGAGTAAAAACTTCCATGAAAAAAGAGAAAAATATCAAAAGTTCACTTGTCTTGTATTTATCAGGAGGGATCGTCGTATTTCTTCTCTTCTATATTGCCGTGCAATATATAATTTTTAAAAATGCCTATGATCAAAATTTCTTCAAAGAAGCCTCTATCATAGAAAGTCTTTTTCAGGACATATTAGAGGGTTATAAAATAACGTTAGAAAAAGTTTCAAATGATACCAAAGAAAAGGATCTTTTTTCTGACAAGAAGGGCATTACTGATTATTTGAAAAAAGCATATGCGTATGGCATCGAAAATGAGAGCAGAGCAAAGGTCCGCGCCTCAGGGGTTAATTGGGTTGGAGTAGAGGGTTCGACGCTCACGCCCATAGGGCGGTTGGGAGATGTAAAGTATAAGCTAAATTTTACGCCTGAATATCTTGCCAAATTAGAAAAAAAACTCCGGAACAGTTGAGATTTCCAATGTCTTACAGGGGGGAGCTTCTTCAGATTTTTCGTTTCTTAATTTAGGGATCGGCGTTCGAGACAAAAATGGAATATATCGTGGTTTTGTAAATGCAAGAATCGATTTGAACACCTTGAGAGAGGTGTTGTCTCCAAAACAGGAAATTGGCCTTCAATTCATTTTGCTCAATGAGAAGAAGCGCGAGATTCTTTCATTCCTTCCTGTAGAAGAGGTCATAAAAGAAAACTTAAGCATGACGGAATATTTTAAAGAAATCTTTGAAGGAAATGTTTTTTCTCAACAATACGTCTTTCCTACTCAACTGCCCGTTAACGGGTTTCCATATGTTTTACGCTTTGGGTATGCTCAGAATCAATTCTATATCCTTTTTTTAAAACAAACTTATTGGCCCTTTCTTTTAGTATGCTCATGTTTATGTCTTTTTGCTTTTTTTTCTTATTTTTACCATGCAAAGCTTATGAAAACAGCCTTGAGGTTTTATAAGCAAAAAAACAGAGAGAACACTCTCAAAATAGACCAATTAACTGCAGAGAATCACCGGTCGACAGGACGAGAAAAAATATTAGAAAAATATATCAACTTGTCCGAAGAGGCGGCCAGGCAAGAAAAGAGGTTTTGCCTAGACATCAATAAACGAATTTCACATTCTCTTTCCAAGATGCTGGATATTGCTAATTTTCTTTTAAATAGAATTCAAGAAGAAAATAACATAAAGGAAGATTCTAAAGAATTGATGGAAGTTTTTGAAAATACCTACATTCATTCTCGATTTTTTACGCTCAAAACAGAGGAAGAGCTTGTTTCTGTAAATGATGTAGTAGATGAGGCTCTGGTTGTTCTTTCAAAACAAATTCTCAAAAAAGAGCTTCACATAAAATATACGCAAGAAAAAGTTGTAGCTCTTTTAACAGATAGAACGGCTCTAAAGCAGGCTATACTCAATGTTTTAGGAAGAGCTATAAAAAATAGCCCTAAAAAGGGAGAGGTCATCCTCACTCTTGTTCCACAAGAAAACACCCTTTGTTTAGAATGTAAGGATAGTGGGTATTTAGGAGACTCGCCCCTTAACGAACAGATTGGTGCGGAAGAAAAACTTTTATCATTGGATTGTCTGTCACTTGAGAGGGAAGATATGGAAAAATTAGTCAAATCATTGGGAGGTACTCTCTCCATTCTTCATGAGCCCTATAAAGGCAATGCTTTTGTATTGCAACTGCCCTATAAAACAAGAAAAGAGAGAGGGAAAGGGAAAGGGAAAATTACCACAACCAATGATAATATCGTTTCTTTTTCTTCTCTGAAAAAAAAGAGGTAGTATTAAGATGCTGACATATTTTTTCAGAATACTTGTCTTTGTATGTATTTTTTCTATCAATAACACTGGGGCTTGTGGTGAAAAAACAAATGAGTCAAATGTCAACAATTTACCCCCTTCTAATGAGCATTTTACAGGAAGAAAAGACATCATTGGGCAAATTCGCAACGAGTTTGAAAAGGGAGATTATGTTATTGCCCTAGCCGGTTTTTTGGGCACTGGAAAAACACAAATCGCTCGGAGGTTTGCGGAGCAAAGCAAATCAGACTATGATATTGTTTGGTTTGTAGATGCAAAGGGATCAATTGTTGATCAATTGCGAGGACTGGCTGCGCTCATTAATGATTTAAGCGACACAGCTCAAGAAAATAAGATTAATGTCAATGCTCAACCTTCTAATTTTCTTGAACAAATTCATACATTCTTAAAATTAACGCCAAAAAAATGGCTGCTTATTCTGGACAATGTTCAAGAGAGGGGGACAATCTTGGATTTTATCCCTCCAAGAACAACCACTTCTCGGGGAAAAGTCCTGATCACAACAAGGAGCGCAGTAGGGTGGAGCGCGTTGATCAGAATAGGTAGCTTTTCACGGCAGGAATCAATTACATTCTTAAAGGACATCAGTCAGGCACACAACGAAGATCAGCTCGACGAATTAGCAGCGTTGTTGTTTAGCCACCCTTTGTCTTTAGCCCAGGCTGGGTGTTATATAAGAAAGTATAACCACATGAATGTGAGCCAGTATATAACTCTCTTTACGAATCGGAGGAAGGATCTTTGGGAGAAAGAGGAAATAATGATAAAAGAAGACAAGGATGTGAAAGACCTTCATGATCATTATCAAATGACAGGCCGCACAGCGTTACAACTATCCTTGGAGGAGCTCAAAAAGCGATCTCCCTTGGGGATTAAACTCTTGTATCATAGTTCTTTTTTTCATAATAGCGAGATACCAACAGATATTTTGGCCGCACTTTCTGAAACCTTAGGGTACGATCCTATTTTTGAATGCAACGATGCTATCCACCACCTCACAAAACTGTCTCTTTTTGAAAAAGATCGGGTTACCTCCCAACATGGACAGGATGCCAGTCTATTGAATATGCATGACTTAACGCAGGTTGTTCTTCTCGATACCCAGTCTTTGGAAGAGAAAAAACAAGCTATTGATACGAATCTAATCGTTCTCACACAAATGCTTTCAGGGGGATGGGATAAGATCGTAAAGGAATTTATTCGACGTCCTTACCTTTTAGCTCACATTGAAAATCTTTGTACTCATGCAAAGACCCTCAAGCTTTATAATAACTCACTTATTGAGCTCATGACTTATGTTTTAGAATATCATATGTACCATACGCGAGATCAAGCAACTTATGAAAAACTTGCTGAAAAGATAGAGAATATTTTGAAAACCGCAACAGATGTCTCCCCGTTAACATTAGCAAGGTTTTACAGTGATAAAATTTATGCGAGAGGACTTATGGAGAAAGAAAAGCAGACAGAAAGAACGCTCGAAGAAGCTATTCAAATATTTAGAGAACATCCTAATGAAACAGAAGAACTTTTTCGCGCTCATATGAATTTTGCTCAAGTTTTTCTATTCAGGGGAAATTTTAAGCAATCCTTAGCGCAACTTCAAGAGGCAGAAGCGCTTATTCATAATGTTTCAAGTCAAAGTTATAAGAATTTATTTTATTTTGTGAAGTCTTGGATTTTATCTGAATATGGAAATTTTAAAGAAGCTCGGAAGACTATTGATTTGGCTATTCGTAATCTAGAGAGAGAAGAAAATGAAGCCTTAAAAATATATATCCAAAAAATGAAGGCATGGACAGACTTAAAAAATGGAGATTATGAAGAGGCCTATCAATGGGCTGTGAGAACGCAGAAAAAGGCTCTAGAATTTTTTGACAAAAAAAACAATGATTCTATCGCTTGGACTGCATTGATTAGAGGCATATATAAAGAACAAAGAGGAGATTTTATAGAAGCTGAAAAATTAGTCAAAGAAAGTTTAGAAAGACTAGAACGATACTATGGAGGCCCCCAAGTGGTCGAAGATCAGGCCCTGGCTCATCGGACCCTCGGCAATATCTATATGAAAGTTGAACAATTAGAAGACGCTAGGCATCAATATCAAATTTCTGAGAAAATATACGACACTCTTTATACAAAAAAAGAAGGGGAAGGGCTCAGTGAATTATATGCTAAATTTGCCATTTTAGGCGCAAAACTTAAAGATGATTTTTTAGCAAAACACTATTTTGATCTACACAATAAATATTTTAAAGAAAATCATGAACAAAAAGAAGAAATTCTTGAGGAATTCCGAAAGGAGAATTTGGAATTTTTGTTATAAAACAAGTAGTTATGATCTTCTTGCTTTCGTTCCGACATATTCTGGCCCAAGCTAAGGGTGGCTTCTGCCTTTTTGACCTTCGCACTCTGTCCTTTGTTGTAAAGGGTAAACAGTTTCTGAGCTGCCTTGGCCGGATCCCCGGCCTTAAAATGAATAGTTTAGGCCTTGAGGACCGTGCGTGGATAGGCTTTAAACGTTCCTACGCTGTTCATACTGGGTTTAAAGTGCCTTCGCTAACCTTGTATAGTGACAACAGCTTGGGGTGGTTCAGAAGCAAAACCTTTGTCCGTGGATTGCTTGTCGCTTGAGAGGGAAGATATGGAAAAATTAGCACAATCATTAAGAGACACTCTCTCCATTCTTCATGAGCCCTATAAAGGCAATGCTTTTTATTGCAATTGCCCTATCAAACAAAAAAAGAGAAGGGGAAAGTTATCACAACCCATGATAATATTGTTTCCTTTTCTTCTCTGAAAAAAAAGAGGTAGTATTATGATCTTAACAGATTGCTTTAGAATAATCATTTTTATGTTTATTTTTATTTTAACGAATAATTTTGTTTGGGGTGAAAAAATAGAAAATCCATCTTCTATCATAAAGATAAGCAATTTACCTTCCTTAAATGATCATTTTACAGGAAGAAAAGTCATCATTGAGCAAATACACAACGGGTTTGAGAAGGGAGATTATGTTATTGCCTTGGTCGGTTTTTTGGGAATTGGAAAAACCCAAATCGCTCGGAGGTTTGCTGAACAAAGCAAATCAGACTATGATATTGTTTGGTTTGTAGATGCAAGGGGATCAATTGTTGATCAACTGCGAGGACTGGCTGCGCTCATTAACGGTTTAAGCGACACAGCTCAAGAAAAAAAGATTAATATTAATGCTCAACCTTCTAATTTTCTTGAACAAATTCATACATTCTTAAAATTAACACCAAAAAAATGGCTGCTTATTCTGGACAATGTTCAAGAGAGGGGGACAATCTTGGATTATATACCTCCAAGAACCACCACTTCTCGGGGAAAAGTCCTGATCACAACAAGGAGCGCAATAGGGTGGGAACACCCCATCAGAATAGGTAACTTTTCACAGCAGGAGTCGATTTCTTTGCTAAAGGATATCATCCAAACAACTAATGAAGAGCACCTCGACGAATTAGCAGCGTTGCTGTTTAATCACCCTTTGTCATTAGCCCAGGCTGGATGCTATATAAGAAAGTATAGTCATATGAGTGTGAACAACTACATGACTCTCTTTACGAATCGCAGGAAGGATCTATGGGAGCATGAGGAAATAATGATAAAAGAAGATGAAGATATGAAAGACCTTCAGGGTAATTACCAAATGACAGGCAGTACAGCGTTGCGGTTATCCTTAGAGGAGCTCAAAAAGCGATCTCCCTTGGCAACAAAACTATTATACCATAGTGCTTTCTTGAATAACAACAAGATATCAGCTGATCTCTTGTCTGCCCTCTCTGAAACATTTGGGTACGATCCTATTTTTGAATGTAACGATGCCATCCACCATCTCACAAAACTGTCTCTTTTTGAAAAAGATCGGGTTACCTCTCAACATGGTCAGGATAACAGTCTATTGAATATGCATGACTTAACGCAGGTTATTCTTCTCGATACACAGTCTTTGGAAGAGAAAAAACAAGCTATTGATACGAATCTAACCGTTCTCACACAAATGCTTTCAGGAGGATGGGATAAGCTCGTAAAGGAATTTATTCGACGTCCTTATTTTTTAGCTCACATTGAAAGCCTCTGTGCCCATGCAAAGGATCTCAAAGTTATTAATGGTTCGCTTATTGAGCTCATGACCTATCTCTTAGAATACCATATGTATCATACGCGAGATCAAATCGCTTATGAAAAATTGGTGCAGGAGATCGATTCTTTGTTAAAAGAGGCACAGAATATCCCCCCTTTAATTTTGGCTCGATTTTATAGTGACAGAGTTTATGCTCGTTCTCCTTCTATAAGGGGGGGAGAAAAATTTAATAAAGGAGTGATGCAGGATTATGAATATGCAATTCAAATCTTTCAGGGTGATCCCGATCAAATAGAGGAACTCTTTAGAGCTTACATGAATTTTGCACAATATTCCTTTTTGAAAGGAAATTTTGAAAAATCAAAATATTATCTGATTACCAACGATTCTCAGTTAAAACAAGAAGTCTTTTTGGCATAGGAGGGGTCCTAAGAGAGACATAAGCCAGCCTTGGAATCATGTCTTCGAGAATAAACCGTCGATTAAAGCGATACT
>JACDGE010000012.1 GCA_013815465.1 Alphaproteobacteria bacterium
CTAAATCTCTCGCAACAGCTTCCACAATCCCTTTAAATCCTGACATCCTGTCTCCTTCTTTCGGGAGTTATTTCGGATGTCTTATATCATATTTTTACTCTTCCTGCAAAACTGATGGGTGGTAAGGCCAATTGAAAAATTTGACTTCTCTAGAAAAATCTGTAGAATAATAAATGTAAGCTCAGATAAATGTATCCAAGCTTACCAGAAAGCAGCAGCCTTTTTTCAACCTTTAAGCCGCGCTTGTACTATGAAATAGCTGGGATAGGTATCTCCATTTATTTTCTCCGCACCATGATCTAGCCCTTCTTCATATTTTTCCAATGTAAAATTTGAGAAGAAAGCTGGGCTGAAGTACTCATTAAACGTATGAGAAGTGCCCGTTTCAGAGATTTTTCCCTCGAAAAATACTGATTTTACAGTTTCGTTTTTGAAATAATCTTTTCCATTTTGCTTTTTTTCAATGAACTGACGAATAGGATGGGAGGTAAGATAGATCAATGTACCGCCAGGTTTTAAGACACGTGTTATTTCTTTATAGATAGGCTCTATGGAAGGTTCTGCTTGAAAGGCCCATTTGCTAACCACCACGTCAAAGGTTTGATCGGGAAATGGAATGTTGTCAATCAAGCCAACTTTGATTGTTCCCTCGGGATTTTTCTGCTGAGCAAGAACAACCATTTCCTTAGAGGCATCCATTCCGAAAATGTGGGCTCCTTTTTTCTTCAGTTCTGAGAGGTCGTAACCATCACCGCATCCCAAATCGAGTGCTTTTTTGCCTTCTAAGTCGAGATCAAGATACCTAAAATAGACGTCAATGCTGTTGGTGTTATAGGTTAAAAAACTGTCTGAATATTCCTTTGCAAAGGTGTTGTATTGCTTTTTTTCGTCCATTTTTTTCTCCATAGTTATGTTTATTCATCATTACTGATCATCACCCATCAACGTTTGTGACAACAACTGACCAAGCCACTTTTCATAGTCTTCCGATGTCCATCCTTGCTCAACGACAAACAGGCGATACATGTCGCGACCCGTAAAGGCCCACAGGATATCGCGGGCTTGGGGAAGAGTAAGGCCTTCCTTGAAAATGTCCTCTTGGGCCACAGCTGTGAGGGTTTCTTCCTGGCGCTGATACCGGCGGTGCTCCCTTTCTTTTTCGAGCGCCTTGAACTCGGGTGTTACGACATAAGTCCCCCAAAAAACATCCATTTGAGCGCGCTCCGCGTCATACATTTTGCGGGCAATTTTAGCGGATATGGGGAGTAGCTCCTTTAATGACGTGGCGCCCTTGGCCGCCGCTACAAGTGCCTCCAACTGATCAGCAGGAAGGGCATCATCAATGAGAGCACGCAAAATACCGCGCTTGGATTGGAACAAGGAATATACGGTAGGCGCAGAAACACTTGCCGTGTGAGCAATCTGTTCAATCCTTACCCCCTCGATTCCTTGCGCTTGGAAGAGCGTTCGTGCCGCAGCCAAGATACGATTTCTTGTTTGGGCCGCCTGTGCTTTCCTCGCTTCCGAATTATAAGTTCGTTTTTTGGCACTTGACATATTCAATGTAGCTCGATATATCTAATTATATTAGGTATAGTTTGATATATCCAATATGAAGTGTCAACAACATTCTAGAGGAGATGATGATGAATCAGAATAATGTGGCTATAGCTAAGGCTTTTTACACCGCGATGGGGGAGAAAAAAATTGGGGAGATGGAAAAATATCTGCATCCCGATGTTCAATTTAGTGCACCTCTCGCAAAACTGGAGGGGAAGGAGGCGTACTTAGAGGCCCTCAAAAACTTTACCACTTTTTTTAAGACGCTTGCCATTCGTGCAACGTTTGGTGAGGGCAACCAAGCGATGGTCGTTTATGATGCAGATTGTCCTGCGCCCATTGGTTATCTTCCCTCAGCAGCACTCATGACCCTTTCTGAGGGGCGTATCACGAAGATTGAACTTTTTTACGATGCTCGCCCCTTTGGAAAGTAAAGGATGAAATTTTTTCGTAAGGCTTGTATTTAACCCCCCGCGTAGGATCCAACCTGTTGCCTGCAGTCTAAGCGATCTACGACTTGCCAATGGCCGGCGATCGGGCCATTGGCCACCGTCCACCAGAATTTGGTGCGAGCCAACCCTTTTAGGCAGGGACTTCTTAAAACTTATTAAAGGAAAGAGCGGGTAAGGAAAGTGGAAAAGTTAAGAGCACTCTAGAAAAAAAATCAAAGACGTGTAATATACTTTCATAGTTAATATTTTTTAATTTATATCTTATTTTGTAATTGCAAAATAATAAAATATAGAAAGAGGTGTTTATGAGTTTAAAAGAAAGTACAGTTGACGCATGTCAAATAAAAGTAAATAATTCGCTTATTAGTATTGACGAATATATGGGTCAAAAATTAAGAGACTTTCGTGAAAGAGTAGGGCTAAGTCTTAATGAATGTGCTGAACGAGTTGGTGTCTCTCATCAACAAATTCATAAATATGAGTGTGGCCAAACAAAAATTTCTCCATGCATATTATATAAATTTTGCCAACTTTTTTCTGTAACCCCTAATGTTTTTTTTGAAGGGTATGCGGTTGCTGAGGATGAGTGTCTCGTGCAAGAAGACGATATTACCAATTATACGAACTTAAAGAAAATTAATATTTTTCTCATTGAAGATAATTCAGAAGAGCAATTCTTGATTAGAAAGATCCTTGATGATTATAATTTAAAAATTAATGTTTTTTGTATTCATGATGGGGAAGAATTGTTAGATATTGTAAAAAAGAGAGCAAATATAACTCAGGCTCCCCCGCCTGACCTTATTTTCCTTGATTTAAACATACCCAAACTAGATGGGATTGCAACTTTAAAATTGCTTAAGCAAGATAAAGACCTTCGACATATCCCTATTATTATAATTACCGGCAGTATAAGAGTGCAGGATGTAATGAATGCCTATAAGGGCTACGCAAGTGGATATATACGTAAATCATTTGAGTATGAAACCCTAAAAGAGAATATTCATTTAGCAATTCGTTATTGGACAGAAGCAGTCGTTCTTCCCACGCAACTTTTTTCCAGATAGCTCAACCTAGGTAGAGACGTACGAGAGGATCAACAATATGGCGTGTTATCAAGCAATACTAAAACAACTCCCTGTTGCTGTTGCTATTTTGGATAAAAATTTGAATTATACCTTTATTAATGAACGATGGACGCAGGAGACAAACTTAAAATCTGCTGACATCCTAGGAAGGAATATCTATAAAGTTGTTCCAGATATCCCCGCAAAATGGAAAAAAATCCATCAAAGAGCGCTAAATGGTGAGCATTTGCAAGCAAGAGAAGATGTATTCGATAGAGAAGATGGTGCACAAGAGTGGTGGAAATGGAGGGTGGTTCCCTGGCATAGCGAATCGGGAGAGATTGGCGGCATAGCTTTAATGGTTGAGAAAATAACTGAACGAAAATTGTTAGAAATAAAAATGAAGGGAATGATTAACGCTTTGAATCGTTCCAATGCTGAGTTAGAAAGGTTTGCTCATATATGCGCTCATGATCTTAATGAGCCTTTAAGGACTGTAGCTCATTATGGACAACTTTTAGCAGTAGAATTTAAAAACTCTCTTCCCCCTCTGGCTAAGAAGTATCTCAGTCATCTCAGAACGAGCATTAAACATATTGAGGGCCTTATCGATGGTATTCTAGCTTATTCTCACCTGGATGCCACTGAACTTAAGAAGTCTTCTTTTCCATTAGACCCTGTCATTAATGATTTACTGCTTGTTTTAGAAAAAAAGATTAAAGAAAAAAATTCTTTTATTTATTTTGAGAAATTGCCCTTATTATATGGAGATAAAGCCTTACTAAGCTGTGTATTCCAAAATTTAATAAGCAACTCGCTTAAGTTTAATAAAAATGACATCCCAATTATTTATATTCATCATAAGGAAAATAAAAGCTCATTCTTATTTTGCGTTGAAGATAATGGCATAGGGATAGAGCCGAACTACAAACAAAGAATCTTTGAACTCTTTAGGCGTCTTCACCATAGATCCGAATACGAAGGAACAGGCATGGGTCTATCTGTTGCTAAAAAGATTATAGAAGCTCACGGAGGAAGGATTTGGGTGAAATCCATCCCGAATGAAGGTTCTCAGTTCTTTTTTACATTGCCTAAAAAATAAAAAATCTTCTCAGAACTTTCCCGTACGTATTAAAAATTTATTAAGTTTAAATAACGGTGATTATTCAACTTGCCCCCTAAAATATTTTATTTCACAATAAGGCAGTCAGAGAACAATAAATTGGTTTAAAATCGTAAAAATTAAATTATTGGATTTCTGTAGAAGCTTCGTTAAGAAAAAAAGGAGAAATAAAATGAGTCTTAAAATCGTTCGGGGGTATTGGAATGCAATTAAAGAACAAACAAACAAACATCAGGGGAAACCTACAGATTATGAGATGAGAGCTGTTTCTGAAGAATTGGCGGAAGCTTTGCGTAAAGCCTATCGGTATGACAAGTTAAAGACTAAAAAAGCAATCCACAAACTTATTAGAGAAGCATAGTTAAGACGTATCATTACTTCTTTATCTTAGGAAGGTGGAATTCTAAAAGATAGATTGCTGAAAGACACTTGGGCTTTCCACCTTCATAAAAACAAAGCAATGGAAAGAAGAGCGGCTTTTTTCCATTTTTCATCCCTCTCGCTCAGATTCTCACTCGATTTGCCGTCAATTTAAAATTTTAATGTCTTAAATAAGATATAAGACTAAAAATTATCATTAAAAATCCGTCTATTAAGCTCTTTAAAGGAGAGCTAGTTTAAATTTAAGGATTTATTAAACTTTCATAAGAGAGGGTTTTGGAGCAAGTTTAAAGCAGGCAAGCAGCCAGAGGGCAGCGAAAGAACCAAAAATCTCTTTCAAGGTCTTTAAATATTATGTTGAAAATAAGAAAGGAAACAGAAATGAAAAATTATAGAAGAACATTATTTCTAGCAGCCGCCGCGAGTGTTATTTCAGCGTCCGTTGCTCAAGCAGGAACACTGACCGTAATCAACAAAATTCCTGATCAACGGGTGCAACTTTTCATTCAAGGGGAAGGAACGGATAAGCACCATATTGAACTTGTAAAAGAAAATGAGCAGCAAGATTTTGATGTCAACCACACGCATACTGATGGAAAAAATACTTTTAAAGTGACAGCCTCTACTGGCAATGGCGGAAGCCCAGATTGGAAACTCATGGGGGGGACATGCTCGGGCCTGGTCACACGTGCAAACCATACACTTATTATTGATCAGTCTGCATTAGGAAAAATCTCCTGCACCAATGTGTCAGCAGAAAATCCTAATCCGGTTAAGTAGTAGAATAGATCTAAAATAGTGTAAATAATTTATGATCACGGCCTTATTCTTAATAAACAAAAGGTCGGAAGAAATAACAAAAGGAGAACTAAAATGAAATTAGATAAAAAAATACCCAAAGGGTTTGTTTTATCGCTTGCTCTTGTAACCCTTCTAATGGGGAACGCAGCTGAATCAGCAAATGTAAAGATTATTAATAATAGCAATCTAAACCTTAGAGTTGATGCCATTTCGGATCCTGGCGACATATCCTATTGCAAGAGCTGTTATGATAAACGTGCAGACATATGTGGAAAGCAGTCTTCAACAATCCTTGTGTCTGCGGATGCTTTTGGAGGGTGCGGTTACTTTTCAGTAGCGGACATGAGAAGCGGGTTTTTGGGAAGTGGAAAATGTAAGCATCTAAGCGTGCTTAAAAATTATGAAGTTACATTTTTTGAAACCACCTTCGGGACATGTTGTGAAGCCAAAGAAATACAAATCTAATTGCTTTGGAAAAGGAGAAAAAAGATGAGAAAAATTATTTTATCAAACGAAAAAAACAAAAAAACTTTCCTCCTTATCACCCTTGTTGTGCCTCTTTTTTTAAGCGGATGCAATACAATGGAAGGGGCGGGCACTGATATTAAACAGGCGGGCAAAGCTATTGAGCGTTCTGCAGAAAGTCATAAAGAATGCTCTCGTCCATGCTCGCACTGTCCTCATAGAGAGGGCTGTCCTCGACAATAAATTTATTGAGTACACACAAAATATTTATTAATTTAAGGAGAAGAAAATGACTAACAAAGAAAATTATACTAAAAAAGTGCAAAAGCAAATGGAAAAGTATCAAGAGAAAATTTCTAAGATTGATGATCTCTTAAAAGATTCTAAGGCAAGTGGCAAAGCTGCCTTACTCTCTCAACAAAACACTTTAAAAGACAAATTTAAGGAAGGAGAGAGAATGTTGAAGAAAATCGAATCTTCCACGGAAGAGGGATTTGAAAAGATCAAAGATAGTGCTGTCGAAATTTTTGATGAGGTTAAAGATGCCTTTTATGAATTTTCTCATTTTCTCAGTCTAGATCAGCTTTCTCATGCAAAAGATGAGATTGTGGATTACGGCAATGAAAAGCTAGACGATGTTCAAGCTCTTGTAAAAAATCATCCCCTCACTGTTGCAGCTTGCGCTGTGGGGATTGGCTTTATCGTGGGCGCCTATTTGACCCGGTCAAAGTAAGGAGATTTCTTATGACGATTCTTGATTATTTACTTTATTCTCCTGAATCGAGACCCTCCCTCATCACTAAAGCCTTAGGTTGTTTTTTCTTAATGCTAGGGGTAACAGGAGGAGCATTCTTTCTATTTGAAGCTCTTATACCTGTGGTGGGGTATGGGGAGAGTGGGGCCATTATTTGTGGGGCACTCGTGATCATAAGTGTGTGTTTTCTAATGATAGGAGGGCGTAAAAAGCCCTCTCTTCAAGAAGAAGCAGCGCAAAAGGCTTTAACCTTTTTTAAAGACTTTGATATAGAAAAAACGCTCAAAAACAATGCTCTTCCGCTTTCTGTGCTTTCTTTAGGGTTGGGTCTTGTTTTGCCCCAATTTAAGAATGCAAGACCTCTTTCAGAATTTGTAAAGAAACTAAGATAAGTTAAGTTTTTAGCATTTTAGACCATAACAAAAGGAGGATACCATGAAGGATGAAAAGCATAAAAAAGTCGATGACCCCTCGCGCACGGGGCCTATAAAGGAGAGCGAAGAAAAAGATTATGAGGATAAAAAGCGAGCCGCTTACTCAGCAATGGGAAAGCTAGGGGGGCTCGCGCGTGCTAAGCAAATGGCTGAAAAAGGATTTGCAAAGGAGAATAAGCCCTCCGATGTTCCTAAAAAAAAGGATAAAAAAATGACGAGCAAGGAAAAAGTCAAAAGCAAAAAGGAAATATAAACCAAATAAATTAAAAAAGGAGAAGAACTATGAATGCAGATATTATTAAAGGAAATTGGCACGCCATTAAAGGAAAGTTAAAGAAACAATGGGGCCAGCTTACGGATGATGAGATCATGAAAATGGAAGGTTCATCTGAAGAATTAGCAGGAGCGTTACAAAAAGCGTATGGCTATGAGAAAGAGAAAGCGGTCCAAGAAATAAAGAAATTTACTGATACAAATAAATGGGAGAATTAAGCTTCTAAATTCTATTTTTAACTTTAAAAACAAAAGGATAAAGAAAATGAACAATGAAACATTTCCAGAAAATTCAGCTAGTTTTTTAACAGCTTTATTTAAGAACCCACAAAATGCTGAGAATATATATAATGATCTCTTAAAAAAAGGATATAAGAAAGAAGATATCACCCTTATGATGTCTGATGAAGTTCAAAAGAAATTTTTTTCTAGTGGGTCCGCGAGCGAAAATGTCATGGGCACTAAAACTTTACAAGGTTTGGGCGTTGGAGGCGCTGTGGGGGGTACTGTAGGAGCTATTGCTGCTGCTCTTGCGGCAGCAGGCACATCTTTGGTCATTCCTGGATTAGGAATCGTTGTAGCAGGAGCCCTAGCGGCAAGCTTAGCTGGAGCCGGCGCGGGGGCTGCCGCAGGTGGTTTGGTTGGAGCATTAGTCGGCGCCGGGATTCCCGAAGCGGAAGTTAAAAATTATGAAGAAGGCATTAAAGGGGGAGGAGTAGTTATTGGCGTCACGCCTTTAACATCCAATGATTACGTTCAATTCAAAGAAGAATGGAAAAGTTACTCTGAAGAGTAATTAAGATCTGAGCTCCTGCTGGTCTGCTAGCAGGAGCCAGAAGCTAAAATATCCTATAAAAATTGTTTAACCTCTATCTGGAAAGGACGTAATGATGAATAGAAACTTAAAGCAAAAGCAGCCCTCTCAATCTAACTTAAGTAAGTCTAGCCTTGGTCTTAGCTACGCTTCACTTTTATCCATGTTGCCGAACTTTCTAAAAAGTAACGCGTCACAAACAATATCTTTTAACAAAAGTGGCTTTGTTGATTTACAGGATATAAAAGACAAAACTTTTCTCTTAGAGCAATATAGAATTCTGAGTGAGCAAGTAAATAAAATTTCAGAAAATCGAGAAAGTCTCAATAATTTTTGGATTACTTTAAATGGAGTGATTGTGGGGGGAATTTCTTATATAAAGGATATGCAAATAGATAATCCTCACCCCAAGAATTTATTCATATGGGCGCTTGTATTTTTCGGGTTTTTTCTGTCTATTTTTTGGGCGCAAGCTCTTGGGAAAATTGGGAAAGACATTGAAATAAAAAATGAAATGATAATGGAGATGGAAAAATTTCTTCCCGCTAAGATCTTTACTACATCTTATCAGATAAAGATAAAAACACGAGAAAAGGGATCACTCTCTTCAACAGAAAAAAACATACCTCTCCTTTTTTGCCTCGGGTATGTTGCTGTGGCGCTTATACTTCTGATTTATCCAAATATACTTTCATAGTATTGATTTTATTTTTTAAGAGTCGAAATGTCGAAGTTAAAACTACCAAAGAGGAATTCTTGCGATTCATCACCTAAACAACAACGGCTTGTGGGTTGGGAAAAAATTAAAAAAACCTATCCGTGGAAAGATAATATAAATTACAGAGTGAATCCTGAACTATATCTTGTAGGAAAAGGAGAGCAAGGAGTTCTTATTTGTGAGCCATATAAGTCTGAGATCCTTCCCTATTGGCGTTTTAAAAACCCTGAAATAGCCACGAAAAGCAGCGCTAAAATATTTGATTTATTTTCCGATTATCTTTCAAAGGAGGAATTTGTGGGTGCAGATATGGCGCGTAAATTTCTACAAATGGGCTATACGAGAGCAAGAAGATACAACAATCACCACAGTGGAAGAAAATATGACAAAATTACGGGCGAAGAATTGCCGCGTGACTCTCTTGATTTAATAAAATCAGAAAGTGCTAGAATATTTTATGAAAAGTGGAAAGCAGCGGAAGAAAATTCAATATATAGAATCTTAAAGTTAGAATGGAAAAAAAAATATGGGTAATTTTAAAGCAGGGGTATAGAAAAATTATATAGAGTGAGTTAGTTTGAATTGGAAATCACATAGCCATCATGATCTCTCCAGACGGTTATCCTGAACTTATTTCAGCATCTAAAAAGATCCTGAAACAAGTTCAGGATGACACCTGAGGAGTTGAGGAATCTTCAACTTAATGCACTATAACAGATTCCTGACAATTTGTCAGTTCACCACGGTCTCAGAAGAGACAATCATTTTATCACCAATCGTCCTGATTCAATGAATGTAGAAAGCTCTAAGAAATTTTTGTGAGTTGAACTTTCTCCTTCTAACATATCCTTTGAAAAGATGACTGTAAGTTGTTGTTTAGAATGCAATAAGTCTATTAAAGGTTTTAAGCAACTTTGTCGAAATTTATACTCCGTCGTACAAGCGCTTAAATCTAAAGTCTTTAGAGTTAAGTTTTCATTGTTACATAGGTCTCTGAAATCTAAATTGTCAAGGTTGCCCGATAGATACAACTGTTCTAGAGTATTATTGTTTTTCAGTATGCTAAAAAGCCGTTGAAATTTACCATCTCCATAATTATCTGTTATGTTTAAAATCTTCACAACACCGATATTAAGAATCATTTCAGCAATTTTTATATTGCTGCCATGTTTAGATAAATTTTCATCTATATTTTTTTGTGGATTTTCCATAATGGCATTCCAGGAAGCCTCAATCCATGCTTTGACGCCTTGTGATAACTGCTCCTTCAAAGGAAGTAATGTTGTTAAAATTTCATGATTGTAATCACTCGTCTTAACGGACTGAAGAAATTTGTCTTTTTTCAGGATTTCCCTAAGAACATCTTTTGATTTATCGCCAAGATAAGTATGCTCCATATTCAACTCAGTGATTTTTTCCATTTTCAGCAGAGCGAAGGCAATGTTCTTATGAGCGGATTGAATAGCAGTTACGAGACTGGCGTGAGCGTCCTCACATAACCTGTCCCATAGGGGCTGCATCTGCTTCTTCCAGTAGGAGGATGGGACGTCTTCCTTGTCGGAAATCAATTCATTTAAGAGAGCTATCTGACTTGCCGCGGGCAAGTTTAAGGTTTTCGAAAACTTATTTTTTCTCAAAGCACCAGCTAAAGCAGGAATGCCTTCAGGGAGCAAGGAGCTACCGCTCAAATCCAAAGTTTGGAGAGTGTCATTTTCGCTGAAGGCTTCAGCCAAAACATGTGCCTCTGAGCTGGAAAGAGGGCTGCGCAGAGTAAAAGATTTAAGGGTACGTGTTTCTCTCAAAAAGTTTGTCAGCTCTGGAAAGGGTGAAGAATAGTAATAATTTGGAAATTCTAAATCTAAAACAGAAATAGATCTATTTGATTTTAAACTCTCAAAAAGGACGTGGCGATGCATAGGAACAACATTGTCCAGTTTCAATTCCGTCAAACTTTCAAGGATAACCGTCACTAAATTGGGAAGAGCTTTTTGCTCATAACTGCTGGTCAAACAACATTTAAGATGAGACAGGGGGTTCAACATGAGATCTTTCATTTTGGTGTTAACCCATGTCCTCATCATCTCCGGTAACTTATCTAAATTGGGATACAACGTATCCAAAACTTGTAATGTTGCCTCTTGACCAAAAGTTAATTCTTGGAGTGAACCATTCGTTTTCAATTCTTCGGCAAGAAGGTCTACTGTTGAGCTTTCTAAAACACCATTTCCCTCTAATTCAAGACATGTGAGCGTCTTATTATTTTGAAACAATCCTAACAGCGTTTTCATATCTGCTGCTCTCTTGAAATCATACAAGCATGCTTTCAACCTTAGGAGGGTTTTATTGTTACGAAGGCCTTCTGTTACAATATTCCAGATTGTTTCATCGCTATAAAATTGAATAAAAAGATTCGTTAGATTCAAATATTCAACTTTTGTATCAGACAGTACTTTAACAATGAATTTTTTATTTTGTCCCTTTTCTTGACTATGCTGCTCTTGTTGAAAGGCGATATTAATATTTTCCTCAGGATGATCTATAATTTTATGCCAAGTGTGCACGAACCACGGAGCTTGTCTGAAGGCACTGTCCTCCGAATATTGCATCAGATGCTTCATAACATCGACCATATCCTCTTTAGATAGGAGCAGATTTTCAAGAGTCTTATTGTCTTTGAGCCCCTCTGCTAAGGCTTTAGCTTCGTCTCCTCTAACCCTAGAATCAATAAGAGTGAGGGACTTAAGTTTTGTAGTGTTACTAAAAGCTTCAGCTAATTTAGGCATATTTCCCCCAATGAAAATACCGCTTAGATTTAACTGACGATAATCGTCATTTTTCGCAAGATCTTCTGCTAATGCTTTTAACAAATCACCACCTGAATAGGTATTAATAAACTTGCCTAATGGAATTTCCCCAGGTGCCTTCTTAAGAAGGCTCAATATGGCAGCAAAATTTTCGAAACAAATAGCATTATCTATATATTCCTTCGGGTTTTTAAACACCTCATCCTGGGCATGCGTAAACCAAGGCGCATGGGTGAAGGGCCCTTCTGGAGAGGACATTAATCTCCCCACCACATCTAGCAGTTGGTAAGCATTTATCTTTACTTCTTTAAGTGTTGGATTGGATTTCAGCCCCTCAATTAAGGCTTGGTTCCAGTTTTTGTCATCGAAACCCCAGCCAAAATTGAGAACCGTTAGATCTAATTGAGAATCGACGTTTTTTATAACATGTATAACGTGTGTCCAAGCTTTATTCTTTACAGCCGCTTGAAAAATTTCTATAGAAGGAAAGGACAGATATTCCTGCCACGCTGCCTGAAACCAGGGAGCATCCTTGAATGCAGCCTCCGTATCTAAGGTGAGGAGGTTCACAAATTCAAATAGCGTGGCCTTTGAAAGTATTACTCTTTCAAGAGTAATGTTTGCTATTAGACCCTCTGCAAGCGCTTGTATCCCTGATGAAGAGAGAGAACAATCCATTAAATTCAAAGAAACAAGCGTTTTATTTTTCCCCAAAGCATGGGTAAGGGATTTCATATACTCATCACGATACAGAGACATATTACTTAGATTTAATCTGCCACTTTTAAAGGGTTCATTGTTTTCCAACATTTTTGTCAGAGGGGAGATCCATTCATCGTCATATACGTCTGTTGTCCACTGACCTAATGCTACTTCTTGAGGACTGTCTCCTAAAATGGCACACATAAGCCTATGTTTTTTGCTCTTAATAGCAGCTTTCAAGGGGGTTTCAGGATTTTCAATATAGTTATTCCAAGTGTCTTTATACCAAGGTGCTTGTGTGAAGGCACCATCTTTACTCACGCACAAAATATCCATGAGATTCAGCATGTCCAAGTCGCTCAGAATCAATTTTTCAAGCGTACGACTCCCTTTCAGCGCATCTGCAAGATATGGGAGTTGGTCACCCCAAAGATAGCTATTGCCAAAATCGAGGGTGCTGATATGAGGTGTTTTTAAAAGCTCTGCTAACCATTCACCCTTTCCATCAATTTTACTCATCTTTAAGGTTTTAATCGAAGGCTTTGAAAGCAATCCCTCAACTAGAATGTCTAACCCTTTTTTATCTGTCTCAAAATTAAAATTGGATAAGTTTATTTCATCAACAGTTGGGTTTTTTATAATGGAGGAAATAATTAAATAATTTTTATTATCAAAAGCACTTTTAAGATAAAGATTTGAATTTGCTATCATGCCATCCCAGGCCTTCTGAAACCAAGGCTCTTGCCTATATGTTTCTTCCGTTTCAGAGAGGATTATAGTCATGAAAGAAAGGAGATCTTTCTCACCCATTGCAAGATATTGATTTGCATCTGCGATCATTTTCTCCAAGGCATTCTGAAACCAAGGGGCTTGCTTATAGGTCTTGTCCTCCTCAGAGGTTAAGAGATTCATGAAAGTAAGCCTGGTACGTCGGTCCATTGTAAGACTTTTAATTGTTTTGTTACTCTTCAATATGTCCATAAGAACGGATAGCTCCTCTGGACATGGATACCCTACAGTCAACTCTTCAGCTTTACCCAGAATAGATAAAAATAAATTGACACATTCCTGTTTCTGGAGATTCAAAAGCTGAGGCCATGGCCAGCTTTTTGCGATAGAGTAGAACTGATTAAAACAATCTAACAATTCCCCTGGTAGCGTATTTGTATAAAGAATCAGCTCGTTGAAAATTTTATTTTGAAGATTTTGCCCAGTCCAAGAAGGAACTGTCTTTAACCCTTTTTCCACGAATAACTTAATAATTTCCGGAAAATGCGGGGCATTAATATTTAACAAATTGACAGGAAGTATCTTTGCCGATCCATACCCTCTATAATTTATATTTTCTATATCTTCGTTGATATCTATTTCAGGGTATTTTGTAAAAATCCCCTTGAGCATTTCAATGTTACCACTTTTTATGGCTATGGGGAGCATAGATTTAAGCTCTCTTTCCCTATAGCATAATTGCATGGTGCCTTCATAGGCGTAGGAATACAGCTTTTTAAGAACAGGAATGCCTTCAACAAAAGTATTCTTCTGAAGAGGACTATGCTGGGTCAGCCAATCCGTTAAGTCTTGAGAAGCCTGGGCATTTAGTTTTTGAGTATAGGATGCCTCCATTTCCTCTGAAACGGGATAGCGCCAGTAAGTAAGACAGCTAACATACTGTTGTTCAAGAAAAATTTTGGGATTCAAAAACAGACGTCCTTGCAAGTTGTTGGTGTCTCTTCCCCAGCTCAATTTCCCGCTCACCCTATTTTGAAGGCGATCATCAAATTTGTCGGGTGTCATTCTAAGCTCAGACAAAATTTTTGCAAAGCCATGATAGGAAGTCTTATCGTCCATTTCGACAGCTAATACATCGCCCCCCGAAACGGCCATATAGGCAACAGTATCCACAACTTGAGGATCAATAAAGAACTGGAATAATTTGGAGTTATATTTATCATTGAAAAGATAATATTGTTGAAAAAGGGCTTTGTAATCCTTGAAATTTCCTGGAATCCCTGTAATTGTCATGAAAGCATTAAATAGCTGTTCTTGCTTTATGGGTGAAATGGAACTCGTATTGTGAAACAGATAGTAGGTCGAAGACGTGCTATTTCCATCATTACCAAACAAAAATGGATTTACAGACAGACCCATATCAGCGTAGTGGATATCCTCAACAGTGTCATAATTACTAACAGATCCGGAGCTTTTTGTGTATTTTGCAATAAAAGCATCAACATCTAAAATAGATACAAAACGATCTTCTAGTCCTCTCGTCGTAATGAGTGGATGAGCTCCCCTATGTTTAAGCTGGGAGCGATGGGCCGTTAAAATATCCCAAAGAAAACAAGTCAATGGGTCAGTTGCGTGAGCAAACATTGCTTTATCTTTATATAATTTTTCTGTCTTATAGACTTGTTTTAAGACATTCCGATAATGCTGATCTTTGGTGTTTTTTATATCGCTAAATTGTGAATGGTTATCTAAAAATTCATCGATCTCTTGATCAGGGTTTCCTTGCAGGGATTCAAAAGTCTCACGTCCCAGGGTTTTGCGAAGATACGCTTGAGTTTGGGTATAGGGAGCTTTAAGAAGAGCATCCCGAATGTCTTGTGCTTCCTGATCCCTTAAAAACCCTGACATAGCCTGAACGTCTGCACTATGCTCAACGTCTTGTTGGGGAGTTTTTGACACAATATTCCCCAGGACGAACCCTTTATTTACATTTGTCTCTGCTCGTTTCTGTTTCTCAGCTTCCACTGAAAGCGGAATAGAAATATGGTGCGCTTTAGCATCATGGGTGTGTTTGGCACGTATTTTTTGCCCTGTGCAAATGTTTGTCAACGTATCCAGAACCTGCTTTTCCTGCAGCATTTCCCAAAAGTAAGGGTAGAGGATCATATCCCCTATTTGAATGGTTTTTCTTGACTCTTCTTCCACAAGATGGTTTTGCTCAAGACCAAGCAGAAATTGATCAAGGGGCACCCACCGGTATTCTGAATACTCTGCTTCCCAACCATAGTCCTTAATGGGTTGGGTCTTTTCAATCTGTTCAGGGGCAACAAAATGGTGGGGGGCGGTGAACATACGGTAGAACACATTGTCGCTATTTAGAACAGCGTGAGAAGGTGTTTTTTCTAGCTCCTGAGGGGTGAAGCTTATGTTCCCCAGGGATTCTTCTTGAACCTCACGAACCGCTGTGTGGGCACAGCTTAGGTCGGACTCGAGACCTTTGTGTAAATCTGCTTGTCCGCCAAAGATACACCACCAGTTATGTCCGCGTCTTTTGCCCAACAGAATGACCTTTTTACCCGTTATAGGGTCCACACTATGAACACAAATACCTGCCCCAAATTTGGGTGCGAAAAACCCATCAAAATAGGTTAAATCCGGGGATGGAGGGGTGAGAAGATATTTCTTCACCAGATCGTCCAATCGACGGCGCAACATTTCTCGCACTTCAGAAGGATTCTGTATATGAAGAGATTCACACACGGTGTCGAGGGCCATCAATAACTTGTCGCTTTTGGCCAAGACTTGTTTAATCTGTTCCCTCAGCTCTTCATCCGTAAGGCTGCCGTAAACCAGTGCTCCTTCCCTATTGTCAGAAGCATTGCGCATGGTGTTAAGCTCAGTGACCTCATGGGCATCCCAATCCGGTAAGGTAAATTTTGACTCTCCTAAGGCCCTAAAACGAAGGGATCCTCCGTTATCAACGCGCCATAAAGAGCCCGTCTTATCCAAAACAACATTTTTAAATCCCCCAACGACGATGTCAAAATTGCTGAGCAGGGCATCTGCAATAAAATGCTTCCGCATTTCTAGGATACACACGTCACTTGATTTTGTTTGGTTTTCTTCAATGAATGACGCCAACCGATAGGGACCAGGCCCTGTGCATGTTGTCTGCACTTCCATGATGTTGGGTAAATGATCATAAACTGCAAAGGCAGGAACCTTAACTCCCAGACTGCGATAGAGGGCATCGGCTAAGATTTCTTCCTTCATTTGATCAGGATGGCCCGCCCCCTTGAAAGTAAAGAGTTTCCCATTATTATCTTTTAGAACATGAACACCACCGGAGCCTCCCGAAAGGTGTCGAATATAGGTTAAATCCGTCAATGTTTTTGGAAAACAAATATCAGAATCAGGTGATTCATACATTTTGGTTCGGGTTTCTCGACAGAGCAGCTTGAGAGGAATATTCTTGTATGTGATGTCATTCTGAAAGGTATCATAGATGTTTATAAGGTTTTCCTTAAGGTCATCAATCATAATCAAACGACGGGGCATGGATTTCGTTGCCCCTTCAAGGCGATTGATCAGAGCCTTCCCTTTCGTTGGGATTTTCCCCCCAAAAGACTTGTCATTTGGCGCAAAGATAATTTCAATATTTTCCGAAAAACCCAGCCTTTTGAGTTGTTCCCTTGTTTTTTCTTCATTTTTAAGTTTTCGAGCTGTCAGAAATAAAATTGTAATATGCTTAGAGGGATTGGACTCTTGAGCATTCAATTCTTGCCAACTCTTAACCATCTCCACGAACTTAGGATCCAAATTAAGAATTTCTTCGTTGGCACCACTCCCTTGGTTTAGAATAGTCTTATCAATATCTGAAACCACCCAATCCCCCGGCTGCACCACAACACCGGCTGTCTTATCCATCTCTGAGAGGTTCTTGACCATTATGATAGAGGGCTGGGAGATCTCTTTTTCGATTTTTAAAATAAGGTGCTTTGAGGGTCTTTTTTCAGTGTTATGATCAGAATCCTCATCCATGGCAAAAGCAGGTGAGACAGTTTGAACGAACAAACTCGTAGAAACTAATAAGGATGTGTAACGGCGAAACAACATAATAAAACCTAATATTATAATAATTTTACTTACAACCGTATATATAGTTATTTTTATAAAAACTTCAAGGAGAGTTTTTTACACCCCCCCCATATTCAATATTTTTTATTAAATTGAGAAGAGGTCTCATATTTTAGCTAAATCTAGGCTTTGAGCATTCAGAATATTGTTTGCCTAAATCACAGATCTGTAAAAAACTTTACCCCGATCATCCTACGGAGAGCGGTGGCAAGGGTGCCCCCGGGAGGGAGGAAGCTTTTATTTCCCCGTCAATTTCCGTGCCCATCGTTAGATTGTTAGAAACGACAGACCTGCCACAAAAGATGGGGTCTTTTGATGCTTACATTCAACAAATGCAAAAAAACTTTTTGGATCTTACAAAGTTTTTCTCTCTTCTTGATCAAGGACTGTTAGAATCCTCGCCTCTCTTCCTCGCTCAGTACTAGAAAACTTGATGGATACGCGCACCCCTGGGCTTAAAAAGTAATACCCTGCGGCAAGCATAACGGAGACATGGAAAAAAATCTCTCTTTCCCCGTCATCGGGGGATATAAAGCCATAGCGTTTATCAGGTTTAAACCATTTTACGACGCCTTCCGTTTCTTCTAAATTTTCCAGATCAAAGGGGGTTGTTCGTGAATTTAAAAATGAGGATAACGATCTTGTTTCTGAAGATCCATATTTAACCTCAATCACCCGCAGAACTTGCAGACCATGCCTTCCCGCGCCAATCTCACAAACGACTCGATCTCCTTCTTTTATATAAGGGCACTTGACCGCATCCAAAGTAGAGAAATGAATCATTATATCCTTTAAGGAATGATCTTGAATGAGAAACCCATATCCTTTTTCAGGAAGGTACCACTTTACCCCTGCTTCTGTGCGTTCAATTGTAGTGTCATTGTTCTCTATGTTTTCTTTAAATCTATGATTATAACTCATTTAAACAATCTCCATGATTTATACTTAATACAATAAACATTGTAAGTGTTTTTTATTTTATGAAGTTGATCTTCGCTTTAAAAGACTCGTTGGGGTGCCTCTCATAGGGGAGTCATCAAGAACGGATTCAAAAGAATGGGCGTTTGTTGAATATTTAGGGTTGGCGTCAATGCTTGTGTTGCTCTTATCTGAGGAAGTCACAAAGGTTGATTGCTGCGAAACGGAATGTGTTGTATTGCCAATTTTTGGAAGGAATGAAAGAAGAACGGATGGTAGAAGTATCCCTATAATTGTAACTGTCATAAATCTCCTATTTTTATTGTTTATTTTCATAATATTTTTTATAACAACATGAAACCACGTATATTGGCTTAAAAATTCTCCGTTTCTTTCGAATTCTTAGGCCGGAAAGGTACAATCTTCAGAGGAATGATTTCTAGCTTAATTTTTTCTAGTCTGCAAGAAAAATTGTTTGACACGCCGCATAAATTTATTCAGTGTGTTGAATAAAAAAAGGAAGAAAAAATGTATACACGTCCTCTTTATCAAACAATCCTGGAAAGATTGGCGGCTCCCCGGGTCTTTATGCAAGTCTTAGCAGGACCTAGACAGGTTGGAAAAACCACCCTTGCCCACCAGATAAGAAAAATTCTAACCGTTCCTTCTCATTACGCTTCTTCCGATGGCTTCTCTTTACGTAATGAAGCCTGGATTGAAGAGCAATGGGAATTGGGACGGCGTTTGGCAAAAGAATCCACCGATGGATTCGGGGCCTTGCTTGTTTTAGATGAAATCCAAAAGATTCCTTTGTGGTCCGATGTGGTCAAAAAACTCTGGGACCAAGATTCAGCGGATTGCTTAAATTTAAAGGTGATGATCCTCGGCTCTTCTTCTTTGCTTATTCAGACAGGTTTAGGAGAAAGTCTTGCTGGAAGATTTGAGCTTATTCCTATTTCCCACTGGTCTTTTCAAGAGTGCCGAGATGCTTTTGACTGGGATCTGGATAAATATATCTATTTTGGGGGCTACCCAGCTGCAGCTATGTTGATCAAGGATGAGGAAAGGTGGTCCCGCTACATTATTGATGCTCTGATTGAAACAAGTATATCACGGGACATTATGCTCATGACGCGTATTCACAAACCCGCCCTTTTGAGGCGTGTTTTCGAGTTGGGATGTATTTTTACAGGAGAGGTGGTGAGTTATCAAAAGATGTTAGGGCAACTGCAAGATGCCGGGAATGCAGCGACATTAGCTCATTATCTTGAGTTACTTTCAGGGGCGGGATTAGTATCTGGTCTGCAAAAATTTTCTTTAAACCGCCTGCAGCAAAAAGCCTCAAGTCCAAAATTTCAAGTTTTAAACACAGCGTTGACGACGGCTCAAAACCGTCTTTCCTTTGAAACGACGAAGCAAAACAGAGTGGAGTGGCACAAGCTTACAGAGTGTGCCGTAGGAGCTCATCTTCTAAACGCGAGCTTTGGAAGCAAAACTGAAACTTTTTACTGGAAAGAAAATAATAAATATGTTGATTTTATCCTTAAAAAGAATGAAAATCTCGTTGTTATTGAAGTCAATAATCAACAAAAAGGAAAAAAATCTCGAGGCCTTGAGGTTTTTACTCAAAAGTTCCAGCCCACCAAGACCGTCTTTATTGGTGAAGGGGGCATTTCCGTTGAAGAATTCCTTCTTACCCCCCTTGAGGCTTGTATATGAAAAGTTTCTCTGAATGTGAGCTGTATCCTGATTTCTCACGACGATCACTTAGAAAAAGTCGTTTGAAAGGAAAAAATAATAATCAATGTTTTAGGCGAAACAAGCTTTAAATATGGGGGAAAAATGGAAAATTCTTCATAGAGAGACCTCCATGCGGAGTAGGAAATAACACACGGTATGTTACAAAATAATTCTATAAAAATGAATATTATTTACCCCCTCAACAGCTTGAATATTTTCGGGCACGGTTGGTGAATTGAAGGGCTCAGCGCACTCGGATAAATCTCAGCAACGATGAGAGGTGCCCCGCTTTCGCGGAGGCTCTTCTCGATGCTTAGCAAGAGCCCTTTCGCCCCCGCATCCTCATGAATCTATTTTATAACCGCTCTAACCTATTGGCTGATTCAAGCGGAGCCATGCGGTAGGAGCTCAATAAAGCTACGGAAAAATATAACACCTACAGACCTCATCGTGTATTGAAAGGACTCACACCTATGGAGTACTTTAACAACAATCTTCTTGAGCCCCCTTGAGCCTCAAAACATATGAACCCGCACAGATTTTCCTGAGCCTCTTGTCAAATTCCGCTTTCAATGATAACCAAGGTCTATGAATTTAATCACAAAGACGACAGACCTTATTGCTTTTTGTGAACGGGCAAAAAAAGAATCTTACATTACTGTTGATACAGAGTTTGTAAGAGAACATACCTATTGGTCCCAACTGTGCCTTATTCAGGTTGGATTGGAAAAGGAAGCGGTCGCCATTGATCCCTTGGCGGAAGGAATTGATCTAACGTCCTTTCTCGATCTTTTGCAAGATCTCAACGTCATCAAAGTTTTTCACTCTGCCCGTCAAGACATTGAGATTTTTTATCACATGACAGGCCGGATCCCCCAACCTCTTTTTGACACCCAAATTGCAGCGATGGTCTGTGGTTTTGGAGAGTCGGTGGGGTACGATGTTCTGGTTCAAAAATTTGCTAAGATTTCGATTGATAAGTCTTCCCGTTATACCCATTGGGCCCAACGACCTTTAACGGCCAAACAACTCCACTATGCTTTGGGGGATGTGATTCATTTGCGGATTATTTATGAAAAACTTCTTAAAGTGATTGGAAAAGATGATCGATTCCATTGGCTTGAAGAGGAGTTGTTGACCCTCAGAAGTCCAAAAACATATGAAGTTGATCCTTATCGAATTTGGGAAAAAATCAAAGCAAAGTCGGCTAAGCCTCGCATGCTCGCGGTCTTGCGAGAGATTGCGGCCTGGCGAGAGATTAAAGCTCAGGAGAAGAATCTTCCTCGCGGCCGTATTATGCAAGATAACATTATGTTGGGGCTGGCCGCCTCTTCGCCTCGATCCTCTGATGAACTGAGTAAAATGCGCGGATTATCAACCTCATTCTTGGAAGGCCGTCGCGGCACAACAGTTTTAGAGCTGATTGAAAAAGCTCTTGCCCTCCCTCTTGAAGATTGTCCCCAGGTTCGCAGTGAAATTGCCTCTCCGCCCGGCACGTCAGCCCTTGTAGAGATGCTTCGGCTGCTTTTGAAAATCCAGGCTGAGAAATATCACGTGGCCCAAAAACTTATCGCGACCAATGCTGATCTCGACATTATTGCCCGTTCCCCTCATCCTGATGTACCTGCCCTTGAAGGATGGCGCCGTGAAGTCTTCGGCAATGCGGCCTTGGCCTTAAAGGAAGGGAAAGTAGCCATTGGGATTAAGGACCATCGGATTGCTTTAATACCGATTGAGGGGTGATTTCCACTTCAATTTATAGGTACGATAACACTCGAATGAACAATGATCCTTCATTTCTATGCATCCGTTTTTTTGGCCGACTGGCGTTCCTCTTATACATTCCATGAGCGTATCTGAACAATTTTTGTCACACAGGCAGAATGCGGGTTGGGAACATTGTTTCGGAGTGTTGCCGTTAGTCCGACATTCGTAATCGATATGTTCATCACAATCAGGGGGAAAGTCCGCACACACGCCCGTTGAGTTACCTAGGCCCATGAAGGCAATGGCGGAGAGGCTTAGCATTTGGAGAAATTTTTTATTCATACGAGTTTCCTTAGTAGCGATTATATAGATTGCGTACCTTATAGTATAGGCAGAATGAATTTATATTTTGTTAATGGGGGTGTTGGAGTTGATGTTGCCTCTGTGCCATAATAGGGGACAATCTTGAAACCTTGAGGGGGTAAGGGAACGTGCCTCATAATTAGGCAAACCGTATGTAGACTTTGAATTTAAACTGAAAATTTTTCCATTCACAGAGATATCCCCGAGATTTCAACAGGGCCTGTGGAAAAGTTAATAAAGAGTTAAGAAAGTGTGAAAAAGCGGGATATTCATTTTTTTGATATAAAATGTAAAAAGTTGGTGCTTCCCATTGACAATTAAATCAAAGCGTCCTACATCATTAGTATATCAATTAATAAATTTGGATTAATTATCTAAGTATAGGGATTGTTTTTTTCGTTATTTTCTGTTTTTTTATATGAGGTTTTTATGAGTAAATTTTTTAGTATATTAATTTCTGGTACGATTCTTTCGGCAGTTTCATTTTCTGCTTTCGCAATGGAGAATCCTGATGATCAAAAAGGTAAGTATCAAAAGCTCGCCATTATCGCAGAAGTTAATCCAAAGACGAGTAGAGCGATTAGCGATGCCCTTCACACAAAAGATGAGGTACAAGGTTTAGGAGCACGCGGGATAAAAGTGGCTCGCAAAGGCCAGAGCGAATATCACATCTCTATAGATTGCTTTAACCATGACCACCCGGAAAGCCAGAATCTTCATAAGCAATTCGGTGTAGCTGAGGAAAACTATCTTTATCGAATCATGAGTCGTTTTGCGGGAAGCCACCAAAGAGTGAAGGGTCCTTATATGGCAGCTTGCTATGATCTTCAACTCTGGTGTCAAATCAAAGACCCTTTAGGAAAAAATAACCAACATATTCACTTCTCAATGCATGAAAATTCTTATGAGAACGTTTTTTCAATTGATAATTTGCATACAATGATAGGCTGCGCGGGCGGTGAAGCTGATCGGGCACATCTTGTGGCGAACGTTGAAATATATGGAACATTTGCACAAGACTGGACAAATGTTGTTCATAAAGGATTTAAGACGACGACGGGCAAATTTGTAGAGGGCATCCTTGATAGTCAAGACAAAGAAGCCCAGCAAAAGGGTACGCTCGAAATGAAACCTCGTCTCCTTGAATATGGCAAATTGCAAACCCACATCACAGTTGCTCGACTGGAAAAAATAGAGAATGGTAAGCCTTTGGCAGGAAAAGAAGATTTTGACTGTTTGCAACTTGCTTATAAAAATATGGCTCGTAAATTCATACCTATATCACTTAATATAGATACGCTTCGGGTGACAACACAAGAGAATCACAAAATGAAACTCTTAGGTAAACCACAACAACTCTAACGTTTAGGCTCGGCGGTTGAATATTGTTCTTTCAATCGCCGTTTCCCAAATGCCGGCTCACGCTACCGCTTTATGTTCTCCCCTGTGGGAAGATTGAGGTCGGTGTTGTAAGGCGAGGGGAAAATGTATTTCTTGGAGCAAATGGGATTCCTCGATAAAGGCAGAAACCTGAATAAAAAGAGTTTGTTCAACATGGCTATAGCTCTCAACCCTGACGCGAATGTCTCTTAGCCGAGGTTCAGCGGCTTGAATCGCCGTTTCGATAGAGAGAGCAGCTGCAGGCCACTCTCCCGGATTAGAGCCATCAAAATTACTCAGATCCTCTAGACCAAAAAAATCCGGGAATCCAAACATAGGAATGGTTTGGATATGATCCTGGTAGATGACTTTGCGCACGGTACAGCGTGTGTTGAGAATAATGGAGAGCTCTTCCACAATTGAGTCTTTAAGTTGTTGGGCATCCAGTAATTGATTCCCTAACCACTCATTTTTATCATCCACGATTCGATCAAAAAGAGGGGGAGAGACGCCTCGGTTAATTTTTCTTTGTAGCATTTTTTTTCTCTTGTTCGCTTAATCTTACACGAAATTCTTACTGAATACTATTGTCTTCAAAAGAAACAACTAATTTTTTTCCTAGAATTGCAGCCGTTTTGTCTAATTGGCTGAGAGTTGTCCAATGGCGTAGATCTTCCATGTTAGAAACAACGGGCCAAGATGTACCAAGAGAACGGGCAATATCAGCTTTTTTCCGCCCTTTTCGACCGAATCGAACGAGTAAAGCAGCCTGAACGCGAGATGAAGGGTAAATCATCATCCCAGATGCGCTCTGTGCAGGCAAAGGGATCTCCATGTCTTCTTCAGCTCGTCCTTCCAAGGTTGAGGTTAAAGCCTCTGAGGCATTGAATAATGCTTCTTCCTGGGCATCACCTTCCGTAAGCGTTTCAGGGAAGTCAGGAAAAGTTACGAAATATTTGTGGTCGCCATCTTTTTGTATGATGCAAGGGTACCATATTTTCATGAGGGTTTAACTCCGGTTTGACGTTCAATCGCGGCTAAGAGCCCTTTTCTTAAGTCTTTGTTTCCATAAAAGGGAACAGTACTCTAAGAGAATCTTTACCCAGGCGATAATGGCTGCCCTGAGATCTTAAAATTTTCCACCCTTCTTTTTGGAGTGATTTGATAGCTGCTTTTCCATTTATATGCATAGATCGTTAGAAATGTATTAATTTTAGTATATCTTTAAAAATATATTTTGTGAATTTTGGATTTTTCACTACGGGAATACGATAAAGGATTAAGAGTTCTTACCCAACGTGGACCCACTTGTCTAATCCTACATTTATCACTATACGCCTTATTCCTGACCTGTCAAATTTTTGAATTGCCCATTTGGCCATTCATCAATTTTTTTCTTGAAAAAAGGCAACCCACGCTGAGTTGCCCATTTTTATAAACTGACCGGGAGGCTATTCGGCTGCTTTTAATGTGCCTTGTACGAAGTTAATGAGGGACACATTATTTCCTAGGGGTTTACCTTCTTGATCAAAGGATATCAACGTATCTTGACGTTGTGTAAACCTGAACCATACCTTAAGCGAATCCAGCTTTTTCCCGTCGAGGGCAATCGCCTCTGTTTTTATTCTTGTTATGATACAGTTTTGATATTCTATTTCTTCCGTTACCGTAATTTTACCATTGATAATATCACCTCTATAAATTGTAATCGGCGTTATATTATTTGCCTGATAGAAAGAATTTTGAACAAAAATGGAAGCTTGAGTGCGTAAAATTTCAATATAAACCCAACTCGCATCGATTTCGCCGGCTGAAAACAGCGTGTTTTCTGCTGAAGAGTTGACATCCCTTACCATCTGTTCCTCAAAAGCTAAAAGACGATCGGCTTTAACAAGCTTATCGTCAATATTGTCTCCCGTCAGTGTTCCCGTTCCTTGACCAGCAATATTTACGAATAGGTTCGACGTATTTGTACCTTGACGGGCGGCTTCTGCTGTCGTTAATTGCATCTTTATATTCCTTTCATTAGGTTATATTTATCTTTCATTTTATCTCATTCTGCACGAGGACTTGGTAAAATCGCGACCAATCGCAGAGAGGCGGTCAGCTCTTCCAGTTGGAAGAAAGGGCGCAAAAAGACAACGGCTGTGTAGCTGCCAGGTTTTCCAGGAACATCTGAAACATCTATTCTTGCTTCTCGTAAAGGGAAAGACGCCTTTACAGCCTCTGGCGCAACATCTGTAAGCAGAATATATTGGGAAATCCATGAATTAAGAAAGAGAGAAACCTCTTGTCGAGACATGAACGAACCAATCTTATCCCTCATCATCGCCTTTATGTAGTGGGCAAAGCGAGAGGCATTGAGCATGTAGGGAAGGCGTGCCGATATTCTTGAATTCGCATTTGCATTGTTATCTTCATACTCTCTTGGCTTTTGCGTGGTCTGTGAGCTAAAGAATGCTGCGTAGTCCGTATCCTTGCAATAACATAAAGCCAGAAAGCCTAGATCGCTGAGCTCTTTTTCACGACGATCCGTGATAGCGACTTCTGTTGGGCATTTTACGCTTAAATCCCCATCGGAGGTTTTGAAGGTATAAGCCGGTAAATTAGTGACCAGCCCGCCCCCTTCGACCCCACGGATAGCAGCCGTCCAACCATAGAGGGCAAAGGCGGTTGCGATGTTTTGGGCCATGGGATAGGCTGCATTTCCCCAACAAAACTTGGAATTGTCCATCCCATCCACTGATTCTTCATAATTAAATCCCACCACTGGATTTGTTTCTTTCCCATAAGGCAAGCGCATTAATACATGGGGAAGAGTCAGAACGAAATAACGGGAGTCTTCCGTTGCTCGAAAGCTTCTCCACTTAATTGTATCCGTTCCATCAAAAAGCTTAGACAGGTCACGAGGACCGCTCATTTCTGTAAAGCTATCAAAGTTGAACATATCAGCAGAGGCGGCTGTAATAAAGGGTGTGTGGGCACAGGCAGCGACACTGGAGATCTGCATAGCGAGTTCTACATCCTGAGGGCCACGTCCAAATTCAAAGTCACCGACTAGACAAGAAAAAGGAGTTCCTCCAAAGGTGCCGTATTGTTCTTCATAGACTTTCTTAAAAAATTGACTTTGGTCAAATTCAACCGCTCTTTCCAGATCGTCCATTAATTCTTGTTTTGTTACAACCCATAGTTTGATTTTTAGTCGTTCCCCCGTTTCTGCAGCCATCACAAGATTGTGCAGACCGCGCCAAGAGCCTTCAAATTTTTGAAATGAAGGATGTTGGATAATTTGATCCATTTGCAGGGAGAGGGATTGATCAACCTGGCTAATACGACTCACAATAAAGGAATAGACGTCATTACCAATGCTCCCTTTTGGGGCGTCAGAGATCTGACGGGCAAATTCTGCCACCATTTCTTTGGCTCGCTCAACCTGGGAAGGGTCCCGGGCAAGTTTTCCATTTTGGATAATTCTGTCCAACAGGCTTTCCTTAGGGCCGCTAGGACCATTGCCCGCCCCCCCCTTAGAACCGTTAGCAGGAATGTCCTTCTTCTCTGCTGGTGTTTTTTTTGAGTCATCTGCCATGGTTAGCTCCCTATTTTTTGTTCTGTTCAAGTTCTTTTTGTAGCTGACTCAAAGCATCAGGATCTTCGATAATATTTCTGAGTTCAGCGTCTAAGGCGTCATTTCCATCCAACTTGGATAAAAGATCTGTGAGGGCTACTCGTTTTTGATATTCTTCTCCCAGAGGATCCACTTGGCCAATGATATTGCCAGGATTAAAATCATCCATGGATTTGAAAGAGAGCAGGACATTCATATCTGGTGCGCGTCCTCCCAAAACATTCTTGACACGCAAGGGAAGTTGAGCATTAAGGGAAGCCATCACATCATTGATGTTGTCCCGGTCAATGTCGATAAATTTTCGATCTTTTAAGGGAGGGAGCGGGGTTGCAGGTGTACCTGCAAGATCTGCTAATACCCCCATTACGAAAGAAAGTTCGTAAGCCACTAAAGAACCGCCAATTTCTACGTCATAAGTGATTTGAACACGTGGTGGCCGAACCCTGTCGAGTTTATGTTGCATACTTGCCGTGAAAATTGCCATGTAGAATTTCTCCCTTATAAATCGGTTGTAGCGGATAAAAATCCGTCTTCTCTGATTACTATTTAAAAGGAAGCTTATTAAAAATTAGTAAATTTTTATGTTTTTATAAAAAAATAATTTTCGAAATTTTGTAAGTGGTTGATTTTTTGGGTTTCTTAAAATTGTAAAAGTTGGGGATAAATCATTTTACCTTTTAGCAAAGTCTGTTATCGGCGGCGTTTTCTCTTTCATATTCTTTTTACTTTTGAAAGAAAAAGAATGTATCTTTTTAAAGATAGTCCGTTCAAAACCTATAGCAATGGCTGCAACAGCTATTCCCCCTATAATATCGATCAGAAAATGACCTCCATGAGACATACATGAAAAAATCATGAGTATATTTAGTATCAAAATAGGAATAAAAATAAACTTACTTTCATGACGAAAAGCATAAATAAGAAGAACTCCTGCAGTCGTATGAAACGAAGGAAACTCCACAATTCCATTGAATTTTCCCAAAGCGACAATATTCTGACGGAGTTCGTATAATCGTTCAAGATCGCTCAGTTGACCAGGACTTGCTGCAAAACCGTACCATTCGTGGGTGCCAACGGCAGGAAAAAGGCCGCCAATAACCGCCGTGAGAACCCCAGCAATCATATACTGCATTATATAGCTTTCAAGATAGTTTACTTTCCCCAGCCCGCCAAGATAAAATAATATAAAAAACTGTTGAGAGGTTAGACTTGCATATATGTAGCGGAATATAATATCGAGCCCGTGATGATTCCAAAACCAATGAACGAGAGCAGGGGCATAAAAACCTAAGTAATGATCTATATCAGCTAAAGAAGAACTTATTAGGGGCCGATTGATAGTGTTAAGCAAGTAGGACAAAATTAATCCGCAATTATTGAAGGCAAGAATCCAGCAAAGAGAAAGTAATATTGCATTAACTCTTTCAAAATGAAATCTTTTTAATAATATGTAGGAGGAGTATAAAATAAAAATAGTGATAAAAAAAATATAAATAATATCCAAGCTGTAATTAATAGAAATAGAAGAAAAGCTTAACCAAATAACTTCAATAAAAAAGATAGTCAAGACGACTATCCATATAATTTTTAAATACGTCACGCCATTTTCCTTTTGTCAGCATAATGTGATCCACAAATGATAAATGACACATTATAGGTAAATTTTTTGCTAACAACTCTAACCTGGGACTACTGAAGAGTGAAATGGGAGTCAACACTAGAATATGTGGCATAGAAAGTAATAAAGAAAATAAGTCGACAATGTCATCTCGCTATGGGATAGCCGAATTGATATCCTCATAATGAGTCTGCACTTTTTGTCCTAAAATCGTAACACTTGATAGAATCACTAAAAAAATGAGAGCTGCAAGTAATGCATATTCAATGGAAGTAACACCATCGTCCTTCATGCAAAAGTTTTTGAAGAATCCCATTTTGAATGATCCCATAACATTACCTAAAAAACCAGATGTGCGAAAGAAAAGAGGGGGATCGGTGTCCCCCGGTCTCAGCACCTAACAGTAAATAGTACGTTGTGGTCTTAAAGACTATTGCCAATACTGGTGAAGTTTGTACTCAATTTTGTACCAATTGTAGTTACAGCAGCAATAATAACAATCGCAATAAGCGCAGCAATCAGACCATACTCAATGGCAGTGACGCCATCGTCCTTCTCAAAAAAGTTTTTGAATGATTCCATAACATCACCTCATAAAAGTGCCACGTTTTCGATCTTAAAGCTTATTACCGATACTGGTGAAGTTTGTACTCAATTTTGTACCAACTGTGGTAACGGCAGCAATAATCACAATGGCGATAAGTGCAGCGATTAGACCATATTCAATGGCCGTAACGCCTTCGTCTTCTCTAAAGAAATTTTTAACTGTATTCATTTTTTTCTCCTGTTTGTGGTATTGTTGATAAATATTTTTATATCTATTACTTATATGATTACACAAGATGTGTTAATAAATAGTTAATATTTTCGTTACGATCGGGAGATTTTTTTATTATTAGATTAAGTCAGCAAAAAATCCCATTTCTGAGAACGTCGTGCTGAACAAGAAATTACGCATATTGTCAACGAGTCACCCTCCTGATATTCTATTGAATCTAATATTTTTATGGGATACAAATACAAAATGGAATTTATCTATGATAGAAGATGCTGAACACATAGATCTTTCTATCCCTTTTTTGCTTCCTCAATTTTCTTTGAGAGGGCGTCTGATTCGCTTGCACACGCTTAATAAGGAAATCTTGAACCAGCATCCCTATCCTGATCCTGTTGCAAAGGTTTTAGCTGAATTTTTGGCCGTGGGAGCAGGGCTTGCCAGCCTTTTGAAATACAAGGGTGTTTTTACCCTGCAAACAAAAACCTCGGGCTCCGTTAATTTTGTCGTGGTCGATGTCACTCATGATGGAAATATTCGCGGCTATGCCAAGTTTAACTCTCGTGAGATTTTGCAAAAGGGGGACTTTAAGGATCTTATCGGAAAGGGGTATTTAGCTTTTACAGTTGATCAAGGGCTAAAAATTGAGCGATATCAGGGAATTGTTACTTTAGAGCATGAAACGCTTGCTCCTACGATTGAGCATTACTTTGATCAATCAGAGCAATTAGAAACAAAGATTTTTATTGCTTCAGAAAAAACAGAGGAAGGGGCGTGGAAAAGTTCTGTTCTTCTGCTTCAACAAATGCCCTCAGAAAAAGTTGAGGAAGAAACATGGACCTATGTGGACTCTCTTTTGGCAACCCTTTCTCATAAGGAATTTTTAGATTTTTCTACTCCGTATGAAACATTGCTCTATCGCCTATTTCATGAAGGAGACGTGACCGTTTTTGAGCCTCTATCCCTCCAAGCGAAATGTCGCTGTTCGAAAGAGCGCATTAAAACCTTTTTAACCACTCTTTCTTCCGATGAAATAGAGGGTCTCTTAGAAAAGGGACGCTTGAAAATAACCTGTGAATTCTGTAATCATGTCTATGAATTTGGTCGCCAAGATCTTATGACAATTCATTAAGGAGAACTTACGATGCGTTTTATGTTTATTCCCGTACTTGCTGCACTCCTCGCGGGTTGTGCCCCATCCGCTGAATTGCCTGATCCTGTAGGGTTAGCTTATCTTGCGAACAAGCCTCTATGCCTTAACGTTGCGCGAGTTGAAGTGATAAAGAAATATCAATCTTCATCCGTGCCGCCGCACGTTGAGAATAGTTTCCCTGTCCCTCCTATCGCTATGATTCAGCAGTGGGTCCAAGATCGTCTGTTGCATGTGGGTAAGACGGGGTATGCGGTTGTAACCATCGAAGATGCCTCCGTCGTTGAAACTTCTCTTAAAGGGACACCCGGCTTTAAGGGTATGTTTACGGTGGATCAATCGGAACGGTATGATGCCAGTATGTCGGTTAAGGTTGAAGTGTTTGACGACCTTGGTAACCTGAAGAGCTTTGCCTATGCCCGCACCAAAGGTTCGCGCACCGTGGGAGAAAACCTCACCCTGGGGCAACGCCGTAAGGTCTGGATGATCATGATGGAAAAGATCATGAATAGCCTGGATGCCGAGCTGGAACTCAATGTCAGATCATACTTGAAGGATTATGTGAGGTAGGGGCACTCCACCAGCCTCCAAAAGCTGGGAAAGTTTAAATATCCGTCACTTAACTTTTAAGTTCATCGGGAGAGGCAGACTTAATGCCTGTTACTAATCAAAGGGTGGGTAAATTTTATTCTCCAGAGTTAAGGGGTCTCCTGTTGGGGATATTTTGTAGGGTCTGGCTTGATGAGGGATCTTTCAGGATCTAAAAATTTTGTACACCTTTTGATTAAAGGAAGGTAGCACATTGCCGATATTTTTGCCGGTTTTGAGAGGCTATTTGGCGCCTCCATCATAAACCCGCAAAAAAACCCACCCCGCAAAGGGTGGGTTTTTGTTAGGTTTTTCAGGAGGACTTAAGGATCCACCTTGTGTGGTTTATTTTTTGGGTATGCATCCGCCGCTTGGGGTAGTGCAACAAAACTTGGCGCCTGATTTGCCCCTAACGGCTCTACAGGTTTGGCCCGGGATTGTACAATCCGCTTTTGTCGTGCAGCTCTTGCCTAGACATGCGTTATTTAATACATCGCATGTTTGGCCTGTTGCACATTTTATGCCAGAGCATTTGTCAGCAGCGCATTTTCCGGTTGTGCTGTCACATGTTTGGCCTGTGGGACATTTTACCTTTGCGCATTTGTCAGCAGCAGCGCATTTTCCGGTTGTGCTGTCACATGTTTGGCCTGTGGGACATTTTACCTTTGCGCACTTATCAGTAGCAGAGCATTTTCCGGTTGTGCTGTCACATGTTTGGCCTGTGGGACATTTTACCTTTGCGCATTTGTCAGGAGCAGCACATTTTCCTGTTGTAGGATCACATGCTTGACCTTTCGTACATTTTACTTTGGCGCATTTGTCAGCAGCGCTGCATTTGTCAGGACTAAAGTCTGCTGCACATGTTTTTCCCCCTACTTTTAAGCAGTTTGTTACGTCATCATATCCTGTATTACAATTAATGGCTCCGCATATGTCTATTAAAGCACTATGAAGTCCGCACCCGAAGCCGCTACACAAAGGGTAGCTGAGTTTTCCTATGTTTGATGAAATAGCATCGGGTATTAAATCCTCATTCTTTAATGCTGCCATGCAACAGGATAATTTGGCAAAATCCGGTTTTGCAATGCTCTTACAAGCGTCTTTGCAATCTGCCGGGGCTCCAGCGACGCCTCCAACAAAGTCACAAACTGTACTTATGAGATCAGCGCCGCCTGCTTGAAGTTCAGCTTTTGTTAGCACTTTGTCTGTATTTCCTGCCATCACGCCCGACCCAAAGGCAAAAAGCCCTATGGCAAAGAGCATTGTTAATAATTTTAATTTCATTTTTAGTCTCCTCTGTTTTTTTTGTTTACCTGTTTTTCTAGGTAAACATAAAAATAGCACATTTTTGGGTTTGCAAACACAACTTTTTTACTAAAATTTTATTAAAATTATTTTAACTGTTTCTTAAGGATTGGGAGAGGGCGGTGAGGGGGTGTGCATCGTAGGTTCGAGCTGCCTCCGCAATGAATAAAAAGTGGGGGTTGTTAAGAGATCCTGAAATAAATTCAGGATGACAGGTTGAGAGGGGTGAAGCTCAATTTTCCCGACTATTCTCCACGCTAATGGAGAATAGTCTTGACTTTTCCCCATTAGCGTGGAGAATAGTCAGCATGGAAAGAGTTCAAAAAAAAATTATTCTCAAGGATTTGGAAAAAAAACTTGTTTTGCTCGTCGGGCCCCGGCAATGTGGGAAAACGTGGTTGTCGAAGAATATAGCTAAAAACTTTCCGAATAGTGTTTATCTTAATTATGATCAAGAACTCGATAAAAAAATGATCGAGGAGCAGTCGTGGTTAGATTCCACTGATTTACTGATCCTTGATGAACTTCACAAAATGAAGGGCTGGAAAAATTATTTAAAAGGCGTTTATGACACAAAACCAGACTCCATGCGGCTTTTGGTAACAGGAAGCGCAAGACTTGATGTCTATGACAAATTAGGAGACTCCCTTGCGGGCAGATATTTCCGTCATCGTTTGCTGCCCATTTCTTTAGCCGAGCTCGAGCAAGTCTCAGCTCCGATGGACATTAACAAGTTATTGGCACAGGGGGGGTTCCCTGAACCTTATTTAGCAGAGAATGAGACTGAGGCTAATCGATGGAGAATGCATTACATCAATAGCTTGCTAAGTACAGATATTTTTGAAATTGATAAAATTTACAATGCAAAAGCGATGCAGCTTGTCTTTAGTTTATTGAGAAATCGCGTGGGTTCTCCTTGTTCTTACCAATCTCTCGCTGAAGATGTAGCTGTTTCCCCCACTACGATTAAAAAATATATCCAGATCTTAGAAGCCTTATTTATTGTATTTACTATACAGCCCTATTCTAAAAATATTGCAAGGAGTTTATTAAAGGAGCCAAAAATATATTTTTTTGATACGGGATTGGTGCAAGGAGATGAAGGAGCAAAATTCGAAAATCTCGTGGCTGTTAGTCTGCTTAAGCATGTCTATGGGAAAGTCGATATTAAGGCCGAAGATTATGGATTGTATTACTTGCGAACAAAAGATTCTCAGGAAGTTGATTTTGCATTAGTAGCCCAAAATAATATTGAAGTCATGATAGAAGCTAAACTATCCGATCGTACGCCCAGTAAGTCTTTGATAAAATTTCATGAAAAATACAATTATCCTGCCATTCAACTTGTTAAATCTCTGCGAAATGATTACGAGAAAGAGGGTATAAAAATTTTAAAAGCGGAAAAATTCTTAGCAAGTCTTTTTCTGTGACGTGAGGTTACTCCACTCTCGCCCAGATGCGTTTCATCAGAAAATACATCAGTCCAGTGAACACAATAAAGTAAATCAAAACCTTGTACCCCAGCCGTTTCCGTGCCTCTAGCTCGGGCTCAGCGGTCCAGGCGAGGAAAGTGACAACGTCATGCGCCATTTGATTAATCGACGGTTTGGACCCATCATCATAGGTGACAAGCCCTTCCGTTAGGGGAGGGGGCATGGCAATCTGGTTGCCGGGGAAGTAGAGATTATAATACATTCCTTCCGCCAATTCGATATCTTTGGGAGGGGTTGCTTCATAACCCGTGAGCAACGCATCAATATAATTCGCCCCACCTGCTCGGGCCTTAACCATAAGGGAAAGGTCAGGAGGCATGGCTCCGTTATTGGCTGCACGGCCAGCTTGTTCATTTTTATAAGGATTAGGGAATTTATCCGTTGGCAGACAAGGGCGCTCAATGATGTCACCGGTATCGTTAAGAGCCTCAACCCTATGTTCCGCCGCAATGGCTTTGATTTCCTCCGCATTATATCCCAAAGCAGCGAGATCTCTAAAGCGCACGTGTTCCAATCCATGGCATGTAGCGCAGACTTGCTTATAAATTTGGAATCCATGTTGAAGATCGGTTCGGTCAAAAGTGCCCGTAGGGCCCAGAAAGGACCACTCCTGATGGGGAAGGGGAGGGGTGTCGCTAGCGTTCAAAGATGTCAATTGACCCACGGAGAAGAGCAAAAAAAGGATCATAGCGGGCGTCTTATTCATGTTTTGTAGGACTGGTGTGCTTAAACTCGTGGGGAGAGGGCGGGTTTTTTCATAAAGTCCTAAAAGGGGTAAGGCCAATAGAAAGAAAGCAAAATAGATTAAGGTCGTGACTTGTCCGAGGAATTGATTGGACAGACCCCCCAAATTTGCATAAACATCATCGGGGGAATGGGCCCCTACAAAGCCTAGAATGAAACAATCAACTACAAACCCCCAAAAAACCCATTTATAGATGGGACGAAAGGCGGCGCTCCGCACCTTAGACCTATCGAGCCAGGGTACAAAAAAAAGAATCATCACCGCACTGAACATGGCGATGACCCCAAAGAGTTTGTTCGGAATGGACCTTAAAATGGCGTAGAACGGCAGGAAATACCATTCGGGTACAATGTGTGGCGGGGTGACCAACGGATTGGCAGGAATATAGTTATCCGGCTCGCCAAAAAAATCGGGGTTAAAGAAAATAAAGTAAGCCCAGACAAGAGAAAATACCCCCAGGCCAAACAGATCTTTTACCGTATAGTAGGGATGAAACGGGATACTATCCCGGGGCTCTTTGCGCTCAATCCCAAGAGGATTATTGGATCCATGCTGGTGCAGCGCCACCAAGTGCAGAATCACAACGCCGATGATCAGAAAGGGGAGCAGATAATGAAGAACAAAAAAACGATTGAGGGTCGGGGCATCCACAGAAAATCCTCCCCAGAGCCATTCAACGATCCCCTCCCCAAAGGGAAAGACGGAGAAAAGGTTGGTAATGACTGTGGCTCCCCAATAGCTCATTTGTCCCCAGGGAAGCACGTATCCCATAAAGGCTGTGGCCATCATCAGCAATAAGATAATAACCCCTAAGATCCATAAAACTTCACGGGGAGATTTGTAAGATCCATAATAAAGTCCACGGAACATGTGAATATAAACCACGATAAAGAACATGGTGGCCCCGTTCGCGTGCATGTAGCGCATAAACCAGCCAAAGTTGACATTGCGCATAATGTATTCAACACTATTAAAAGCTTCGTGCGTATTCGGGTCATAATGCATGGCCAAAAAAATGCCAGAAAGGATCATCAGGACCAGCGTAATTCCCGCTAGAGAGCCAAAATTCCACCAATAATTGAGGTTTCTTGGGGTGGGGTATTCGCGCAGTGCATGGTCCATAAAAGAAAATATGGGGAGTCGATAATCAATCCAGCGGACGATCTTTGTTACACTATCCATGGGCAACTTCCTTCGTTCCAATGCGAATGAGGGTGGGCTTTACAAAAGCATAGGGAGGAATGGCTAAGTTCAAGGGGGCTGGTCCGCGCCTGACCCGTCCTGAAGTGTCATAGAGCGATCCATGGCAGGGACAGGCCCATCCCCCATATTTCCCCCTATTTTGTGTTGGCTTGTTGCCTGTCGGAATGCACCCCAAATGGGTGCAAATACCGACCACAATGAGCCATTGGTCATGACCCTTTTGTACCCGTGCTTGATCCGTCTCCGGATCGATTAATTCATTGAGGGGAGCCTGCTCAGCAGCTTTTATTTCTTCAGGTGTGCGGTGGCGCACAAAGATGGGTTTGCCCCGCCATACAACCGTAATAGCTTGGCCCGCAGGGATGGGGGATAAATCAACATCGATGGAGGATTGAGCCAAGACATCCGCGGCTGGATTCATGCTATCAATAAAGGGCCACGCGAAACAAGCCGCACCTGCGGCTCCAAGAGCCCCCGTTGTTAACAGCAAAAAATCTCGCCGTGTGGGCTCCTTTTGTGGGGGAGGAGAATAATCAATGGATTGGTTAGTCATGGGTTCTCATGCATTTCCCTAAAATTTTTTTTACTTTATATCAGCTCTAGCGCTTTCGTATAGAGTTGATATAAAAAAGGGAGCATAATTTAATTTTAAGAGGGCCCTATGCACCTTGTGTTGTTCCAACCTGAAATCCCTCATAATGTGGGAACCCTTATGCGCTTTGCCGCGTGTATGGGCATGTCCTTGCATATCATTGAGCCTTGCGGCTTTCTCTTTACAGATAAACATTTAAAGAGGGCAGGAATGGACTACATAGAGCTGGCCTCGACACGTCGTTTTTCTTCTTGGGAAGCCTTTTGTGAGAACCACAAAGGCATACGACGGGTGGCGGTCACCCCAGCGGCAGATCAGTTCTATACAGACTTTTCCTTTCAGCACTCTGATCTGCTCATTATGGGGCAGGAAAGTGCAGGTTTTCCAGCGGATATCTTAGAGGATTGTCATGAAGCGGTGGCCATTCCGATGGTGCCCGGTCGAAGATCTCTCAACCTCGCTCTTGCAGCGGGTATCGTCACAATGGAGGCTTTGCGTCAAACGGGGCAGTTACCTAAAGGTGATTTAAATGGAGAGTAAAAAAGAACAGGCATCCCAATGGTTTTCCGCGCTCCAAAGGGATCTCATTAATATTTTCGAGGAGATTGAAGCTGAGGCCACCCATTCTCAATACGATAAAGAACCCGGAAAGTTCCGTCTAAAACCTTGGCTCCGTGAAGGAGGGGGAGGAGGGACTATGGCCATTCTGGAAGGCCGCGTCTTTGAGAAAGCAGGGGTCAATGTATCGACTGTCTTTGGGGAATTTTCTGAGGAATTTCGTGCTCAAATTCCAGGAGCTGCACAAGACCCACGTTTTTGGGCGAGCGGGATTTCTGTGGTGATTCATCCTCGATCACCTCATGTGCCGATTATACATATGAATACGCGTATGATTGTGACGCAAAAGTTATGGTTTGGCGGCGGGACAGATTTAACGCCTTGCATCGCAATTGAAAAAGATACGGAACATTTTCACGAGGCTCTCAACCAAACCTGTGATGGGTTTGACCTGACCTACTATGAAAAGTTTAAAAAATGGGCGGATGAGTATTTTTACCTTCCCCACCGCCAGGAACCTCGCGGTGTGGGGGGAATCTTTTATGACTACCTGAATAGCGGGGATTGGGAAAATGACTTTAATTTTACCCAAGCCATAGGGCGGACCTTCGCATCTCTTTATCCTGAAATCGTTCGCCGTCATTTGAACAAGTCTTGGACAGATTCTGATCGTAAAACCCAGCTTAAGAAGCGTGGACGATATGTGGAATTTAACCTGCTCTACGATCGGGGCACCATGTTTGGTCTGAAAACGGGGGGCAATGTTGAGGCCATTTTGATGTCCCTTCCTCCTGTTGTAGAGTGGCCTGGGGCTTAATAATTATTAAATTAAGGAAAGAAGATGAATTATATTTTTACTATTAAAAACAAGCTAATTTTTGTTGTATTGTCTGTTTTTATTTCTTCTGAAAATTTAGTCTATGCTGATGCGCAGAGTGACAAAGCCCTTTTTTTCGATACCCTTTTTTTAGTTGACGCTCATCAACAGAGTGCCGAAACGCTTCTTCAAATGGGGCATCAAAAAAAGAATTCGGATATAGAAGGGGCCATCAAACTTTATGAGAAATCTTTAGAAGTTGATCCCAACTACGAGCCGGCAAAATCTTCTCTGAAAGGTGCTCTTCATATAAAAGATGTTCTTCTGTTTTCAAAAGGTTTACCAAATTCATGCCAATCTAGAACGGGGGATTTCGATCAAAATTTAAATTGTGTTCAGAAATATTTTGTCATAGACGGTCGGCCTATTAATCCAATGATTATAAAAGATTTGAGCACTTGGATATCAGATGGTGGCGATCAAGTCGTTTCTATTGATTTACTTGATTCTCAAAATTCTAATAAATACTACTGCGAGGGTTATAATTTAAAAAAACAGGGAAATTATTATTCTGTAGAAGTAGAAATTCCCTCTGAAGCAAAAGACCACGTCTCTCGTGAAATATTTTATTATGATGTGGAAGGAATCACAAACAATGGCGTTTATATCATCCAAACCGCCTGGAATGGTGGTGGTTCAGGTACTTTTTATAATTTACTTTTTGTCCGTATTCGCAAAGATATGGGTTTTAGTAATCTGGACAACAACAAGTTCACCCTTGATCGTCCAAGAATTCTTATCGAGAAACTAGGGGAATATGCTTTGGGAGACCGGGTTCCTGCGACGATGATTAAGGTTGAAGGAAATACGGTCACCATTGAGACGCAACAACACCTTCCCCCTTACGAAAAGGGGACGAAGAAAATAACGATTTCCCTTGAAAATAGGTAAGTTGATGGGCCACAAGGGACGCTTAAGCGTACACTTTGACCAAAAGCCTAACAAGTCATCCTGATGTCTCTTCCGCCGCTCGTGGCGGGGCCAGCTTAGGTTGGGGAAATACTTTTTTAATAAATAAAATTTTAGATAAATTACATTTTTATTATAAAGATGTTTAATAAAATGAATTGACTGTAATATTTTTTTGTATTATACGTTTGTTTTTAAACGAGTGGTGTATTTTCGAGGTTGGTCGTGGTAAAATTATATTCAATCAAAGCTATGAATTTTGCTTCCGTTATAGCGTTATCTTCTCTTTTTATAGGAACTGTCCTTGTGGAGTCGAGTTTTGCTATGCATGCTTCCGAAAGTGAGAAGTATTCTGGACAAAATTTATTCTCTAAGAAGCAACGTCAATCCATTCAAATTAAGGGCTTAAAACCAGAAACCGGGAAACAGAAATGGGTGCTTAAAGAAAGGAATCAATTCAAACACCAGAAAAATGATCTTCGCAGAGAGGATATAAATAACACTACAACAGTAAACGATAATACAAATAAAGAAAATATTGAAAATTTCTACCGAATAGTTTCCGATAAATTTCATGATAATGATTTTTTTAATTATAAAGATATAACGAAAAGCTTAGAATGTTTAAGTTTAGACGAATTTCTTTATAAAAGGAAAGTGCTTGATACGCACAATGATGAAAACATTCCAGAGTTAAATACCAAAAAGCCAAAGTATACTCACCAGCCTACATATGATCCATTGACTGATGAACCTTTAATTACCGAGTTTCCTCTTGATTTAAAGACGCCGATGGCTATCTATAATATGGAGAACGACATCTATCCGCTAGAAAACAATCACTTTGTTGCATCCCCTGGTAACATAAACGATCCGTATCCAGAGGACAGAAATTCAGTTGTTGTATTAGAGAACTGGAAGAATCGGGATGAACAAATAGCGCCTTCAATGGTCCCTTCAATAGGTCTTCAACAGCAATGTTATGATGAACAGGTGCTACAATGGCAACTCTCTCAAAATCAACACTATCAAGTACAACATAGCTATCCGAACGCGGTTTCTGAAGGGCAATTAAGAAATGCTCCTCAATGGTATCAGCAGCAAATTGAGCTATATTACACCCAGCAATTCTATCAGCATCAGAACCAGCCTTATTATGCACCGCAATTCTATCAGCAGCCGAACCAGACTTATTATGCGCCGCAATTCTATCAGCAGTCCCATCAGTCCTATTATTATGATCGGCGGTTTTATCAGCAGCAGGAGCCATATTGGTACTTCCAACCGAGATCTCAGCTGCAACAACAACAGGTTTTTAAAGAAACAAAACCAAAGCAGCAGTTTTATGTTCTGCCTTTACTGTTTCCAGAGCTTCAAGGGAATCCAAAATTTCAGACAGATCGAAAGCTTCAGGAAAAGTTTATGCAAAAATTAGAGCAACGTTCAAAAAAGAGTCGGAGAAAAACTTGGTAAGTTTTCATTATATTTATTTATATCTGCATACGACTCTTAATGCCACAATTCGGGTCTCCTAACCGGACACCTTGACCGACAGCTTTAACAAGCATATTCTCTAGCATTAATTATTAAAAACTCTGGAGAAAAATTAATGACCGAATCATCGTTGATGAAGGGAAAGCGCGGCCTCATTATGGGCGTTGCCAATGATCGTTCTATTGCCTGGGGGATTGCAAAGGCGCTTTCAGAACATGGGGCAGAATTGGCCTTTACGTTTCAAGGAGACGCGTTAAAAAAGCGCGTAGAGCCCTTGGCCGCATCCGTTGGATCCTCTCATGTGATTCCGTGTGATGTTAGCGCAGAAGGCGGCGTGGGAGAGGCTTTTTCTACACTCAAAAAACACTGGGATACGCTTGACTTTGTTGTGCATGCGATTGGGTTTTCCGATAAAGAAGAGCTCAAAGGGAAGTATATCAATACGAGCCGAAAAAACTTTTTGAATTCGATGGATATTTCTTGTTATTCATTTACGGAAGTTTCTCAACATGCTGCCCCGATGATGACAAAAGGTGGATCTCTGTTAACCCTCTCTTATTATGGAGCGGAAAGAGTCATGCCTCATTACAATGTTATGGGACTTGCGAAAGCGGCTCTTGAAGCCAGTGTGCGCTATTTAGCTGTTGATTTGGGGGGGGATAACATTCGAGTCAATGCGATTTCGGCTGGGCCCATAAAAACGCTAGCGGCTTCTGGAATTGGAGATTTTCGGTATATCCTGAAATGGAATCAGTACAATGCACCTTTAAAACGCAATACAACTCTTGAAGATGTAGGGGGATCAGCTCTTTACCTTCTCAGCGATCTATCTAGCGGTGTGACCGGTGAAGTTCATCATGTTGACTCAGGCTATCACGTAGTGGGCATGAAAGCCGTCGATGCGCCTGATATTACGGTTGCTGTTGCAGGCGACGATTAAGAGTCGCTTAGCAACCCTTAATTATTATCCTGGAATTTGGACTTTCTTAAACAATTTTGGATAAAACACTGATAAGGAAATCTACGAGGAATTTGAAAAGACTAATTTGCGGAGCTCTAAGCCTGACAGGAATCATAAGACTTTCAGCAGTCATGGCGGGGGTTCCTTGCACTTGTGGGCTAGAAAATGGTTATCAAAGCGGTATTAACCGCCCAGACAAACGTATTTGCGTTAGTGGGGTGGAGGACAGCTGGACAGAAGGGGGTTGTAATCCCAGGCGTTAATGCCACTCCCAACGAAGGTATCATACAACTCATGGAGTAACGTCACTGCGGCCAAACTAGGCTTGCCCAGCAGTGTTTTGGTGAAGGAAGGCAGCATATGAATGATTGCGATGCCTGGTGTAATGAAAAGGGGCCAGAAGTAAAATGCATGCCTTCAATAAACACAAACTAATGACGAAAATCAGAAATAAAGCCCTTTTTAACACTCACCAATGTCGCTGTGAGTGAATAAAGAAAAAATAGGAGTTTCATTCCTCGTTAGGACCGTTTAAAATCATACCTTATAAAAAAGAATCGCACCGATAAACTTGTAAGGAACATCCAATGATTCGAGGTTTTTTTAGATTTATTTTTCGAACCCTCTTCTGGATCTGGGCTTTCATTGGGTTTGCCTTGATGACTTTAGTTCTCTTTCTCTATTTTTTCAAAGTAGGGCCCTTTCAAGCCGCGTTTAAGCCTCTCACAGAAGAATCTGTCCTTAATCTTACTCTAAATGGTCACTATGTGGAGCATAAGAATGACGGGGTAGGGGGGTTATTGTTAGGAAAGCAAGCTTCGCTGTATCATTTGACGCAAGCCATTCTCCATGCGGCGCAGAATGAAAAAATAAAAGGGCTCGTCCTCCGCATCGATGAACCTCATTTGGGCGTTGCTCAAATTCAAGAGCTGCGAGAAGCCCTTATGGCCTTTCGAAAGGCTGGAAAGCCCAGTTGGTGCTACTCAGATACTTATGGGGATTCTTCTTCAGGAACAGGCCTTTACTATTTAGCCACTGCTTGCCAAAAAATTTGGCTCCAACCCGTAGGAACAGTTAACCTTACGGGGTTGAATATGGAAGTGCCTTTTGCAAAAGGGGCCCTTGAAAAGCTAGATGTAAAGCCAGAAATGGCCCAGAGAAAAGAGTATAAATCTTATGTAGAAACCTTTACGCGGGATGATTTTTCAGAGCCAAGTCGACAAGCCATGCAAGCCATTGCGGATTCTATCTTGAGTCAATTTGTAGATGGCATTGCAAAAGAGCGGATGCTCGCTCATGATCAGGTGCGTTTTCTGATTAATAATGGGCCCTATCTTACACAAGAAGCTTTGCCTGAAAAACTGGTAGATCGCGTAGATTATCGCCACAATTTGCAGGAAGAAATTTATGCTACCTTGGGGAATCATATTAAATTTTTGGGAGTTAATTCTTATCTTGAAACCATTCCTCAAAAGAAAAAAGGAGCCAAAGTGGCTTTGATCTTTGGTTCAGGAACGATTCTAAGGGATGGGAGTGAATCCCCAATGTCAGAGGTTACGATTACAGCCAATGAAACCTATAAGGCTTTTCAACTCGCCATTGAAGATCAAGATGTGAAAGCCATCGTATACCGTATTAATTCTGGAGGTGGATCACCCGTTGCTTCAGAAACCATTTATGGAATTATTAATTATGCAAAACTCCATGCTAAAAAACCGGTCATTATTTCCATGAGTGACGCGGCAGCTTCTGGGGGGTACTGGATCGCTGTTGCTGGATCTAAAATTGTTGCGCAACCTGCGACGTTGACAGGCTCGATCGGTGTATTTGGCGGAAAATTTGTCCTTTCCGGCCTTTTTGATAAATTAGGGGTAAAATTTGGCCAGATTTCCACGAGTGAAAATGCATCCATGTGGAGTATGGCACAATCTTTTACACCTAGCCAATGGGTCAAGCTGAATGCCCTCATGGATCAAATTTATAATGGGTTTACAAGCCGGGTAGCGCTGGGGCGTCACATGACTCCAGAACAAGTAGAAAAGGTTTCTCGTGGACGTGTATGGACCGGAGAACAAGCGCTGGCTTTGGGGCTGGTGGATCAGCTGGGGGGGCTCCATACGGCCCTGGAATTAGCGAAAAAAGAAGTTGGTCTTCCGCTTGATACAAGCGTGCATATTTTCCCAGAGCCCAAGACGCTTTGGGAGAGCCTTTCGGCTCTTTTCGATAAAGAAGAAGAGGACGATTTCACCCAAACAGGAATTTTAGGGACAATTTTAAATCCCTTTAGGAAAATAATGGCCGTCTTTAGGATTCTTTTCTCTTCTCAAGAAGCCCTTTATGTTCCCCTGGGGGAAGTTAAGTAGGCGTCGTGTTTCTTGGAGACTTTTTTCTTTGCCACTTTTCCCTTGAAGTTTTTAGATAAGTCATCTAAAAACAATTTAAATTCCTATGCGCCCGTAGCTCAATTGGATAGAGCATCTGACTACGAATCAGAAGGCTAGGGGTTCAAATCCCTTCGGGCGCACCAGTGTTTACAATGACTTAGGTGATCATTTTAGGGTTCCCCAAAGCTATAAATTTACTCAGGGGAGCGCATGGGGAGCATTTTACAAAAAGTCGTAAGGTGCATTTTCCTTCCTTCTCTATCGTAGCATCGTTGAATATTTTGGTTTGAAAGCTAATTTTGTTCATCCTGTCTCTATAATAAGCATGAAAAACAATATATCAAGGGAAAATCCGAGCATTGAGGATCTGGTCAGGGCTAAGGCGTAGAAATAATTTTTGATTTGTGATAAGCATAAGTCAAAAGGACTAGTTATGCTTTTATCACTTTTAGAAGAACTCACAGATTTTCGTAGTTTTCATGGAAAAGAATACAAAT
>JACDGE010000149.1:0-1641 GCA_013815465.1 Alphaproteobacteria bacterium
ATACGAAAACAATAAAATAATAAAAAATGAAACGATATGTTTGAAAGTATCATGCTTTCTGATCTCTCTCTTCTGTACTCTGATTTCTGGTCTCTGTTTTTTTACTACTACTCTCTGTGTTCTGCCATCAGGAAGCCAGGCGGCCCAAATCCATCCTTTGAACGACCTCAAGGTCATTGAGGTGCCTATTTCTCAAACAGGGCTTACCCGTATCGCGGTGAAGGGTGATCGTATTGCCGATGTCTTCGGGATGAGCGGAGAGTACGTCATGGAAGCGGATGAAACCCAAGGCCAAGTCTTTATTCGGCCCTTAGAGCCTGCGCTTAACCCCATCAGCTTAACCGTGACGACAGAAGGGGGGCATACCCAAGATCTACGTCTTGTTCCCAAGAATCAAGCGCCAGAAGCTTTGATCTTAAGAGCTGAACAAAGCCCAGATGCACAAAAAGCAGAAATGTCGATTACGCGCAATGAAATTGAAGACCTTCTAACAGCACTGTCTGAGGGGCGCATTCCGATGGGATACAAAAACGTGGCTCTTGACCTTCCAAACCCTCATGAGCCTTACAAATTAATATATGAGGTTAAGAACGATAAGCTCCGCGGCCTAACCTATGAGGTGAAGAATTTAGCCACCATTCCGTGGATTTTGGCAGAGAGTGGGCTTGCGGAAAAACTCAATCTAGAAGTTGTTGCCGTTTTAATGTCCAAAAAATTATTAAAGCCAGGAGAAAGCACCCATGTTTATATCGCTGCAAAATCACTTTAATAAAGCATTTGATCGCGTTCGGGAATCTCTTTCTGAGGCTGGAGCTAAGCTTCGTTCCCTCATGAAGATTGGGCCCGAGTCCTCTCTTCGTGTTCGACGCCGTCAATTCTTTTGGGGAGGATGCCTTGTTGTGGGAGCCATTGCTTTTGCTTATGGGGTTATGAACGTCCTTTTTGATAAAGGGCCTGCACAGAAACAAACTGAAATCTCCAAGCCTGTTGCGACCAATATTGCCACTATTCCAAGCCACATCAACATGGATGAGGCGAGATGGCATAAGCTGGATATGGCCCTCACAAGCCTCAGTGCCAAAGTTTCCAAGATTTCAAAAACGGTTTATGGAGAGGATTCAAATGACGCAACCATCGTGGACCTATCCAGAAACCCTGGAAACTCAAAATTAGCCCAAGGCCAAGAAGGTGCTCACGACACCACTGTCGATAGCGCTTCGATCCAGACACCTGATGGGGAGGACACGTCTGTCCACGACACCCGTGTCCATGACCCCCGCTTTCAAGAAATCCGGGACAGGCTTGCCTTTCTTGAAACACAACAGGAAGCTCACAAACAACTTCCTAATTTAAGCTCCCAAAACCCTTATGCTCAGAATGCACAAGGTGGAGAAGAACACGACGGGCGGGTGATTCAAAAGCTCTCACTCAGCCTCATCTCGAATACTAAAAATCTTAAAACTGTGGAGACAACCATTCCAGCAGGCGCATTTGCCAAGACCGTTCTGTTATCAGGATTAGACGCATCTTCCTCCATGTCAGCATCATCTGACCCCCGTCCTATGCTCTTGCGGATCGTTGACCATGGGACGTTGCCACGGCGGTTTCAAAGCGATCTTAAAGATTGCCATTGTACGGCAG
>JACDGE010000149.1:1651-2129 GCA_013815465.1 Alphaproteobacteria bacterium
CCACAGGAGAGATTATTGAAACTCAGGTCGCAGGGTATGTGGCAGGCTCTGATGGCAAAGCGGGCATTCGAGGAGTAGTCGCCTCCAAAGATGGCCAGTTCTTGGCCCGCAGCCTTATGGGCGGGATATTTTCCGGTTTAAGTAACATAGCCAATCCTCAAAACCGTAAAGCACAAGTCAATCCCTTCTTTGGGGCTGGGGGAGTTCCCGGGGCTGGTGCTCAAGTGGCAGGTCCCACTATGGCAGAAAACTTTACGGCCGGCATGGCGGGAGGGGCAACATCCGCCCTTGATCGCTTGTCCCAATACTACATTGATCGGGCCGAACAGCTTCAACCTGTGATCCAAATCGCAGCCGGTCAAGTCGTGGACATTGTGTTTACAGAAGGCACTTTTATCGGAAGCCAGACTATTAGATCCGAGATTGAAAAAAATCGGGACGATCCGCACTCACAACCCCATCAATCCTCAAACAATGA
>JACDGE010000053.1 GCA_013815465.1 Alphaproteobacteria bacterium
TCCGAAAAACTCAATCCTCTTTGAAACTGAATGGTATTTCTCTTCATAGCTAGCCTCCTGATAATAAGAGTTTATCTCCTAGCTATCATACCTCCAAAATTATACTGAGTATAGTGCGTAATCAGGTAAAAAAATATACCCTCAGTAGCACAAGGCCCAGTGTTACGGAACGTGAGATGACTGATACTTTGATATTAACTCATTAGTCGCCACTGAACTTACACATCCGTCAAGGGTTCCAGTCTAGCTAAGGAGTTTAAAACAAAGGAAATATCATCCAAACATGGGGTGATTGTTTTCTTATTTCTTTTTGCTTCTCGAATAATTTTACTCCCATCCTGGAAACAAACGGTATCTGCTATAGAGGGATGATGGGTTACCACCACGATGTAGCCATGGCTCACTAATTCCTGAAAAATGCTTTGGTAAGAACCAGCAGTTACCCCAATTCCATGTTCAAAAACAAGGACAGGGCATTTCTCAGATAATGGATTGGATTGAAAAGATTTATGAAGCTTTAAGTGTTGTATCTCCTGCTGTGCAGTTTGCAGATAGGAGGGTGTGAAAACAGATTTTTTTAAACCTTTAATTCTCGTTCCCAAAGCTTGATTTCTTCTTGTCCGTACGACTCAACATTTGAAGGAGCTTTTGATGGGTACCAAACCGTAACTTTCAATCGACGGCTATGCCAAGTATTATAGGGATCTTTACGGTTTTTATCTTTAACCTCAAAATTCCGATATCCTAGAGAAAGAGGTCCTGAAGGTTTAGGGAACTGGAGGTCCTCCGCGTCCATTGCCAAGGTTTGAGTTGTGGTGCAAACAAACGCAGTAACTATGAACAAAAGAAAATATTTTTTTATAAATTGTCGCTAGATAAAAAGTTAAATTACATTATAGAAGTATGGAATAAAATGAAGGCTGGCAAGAGATTTCATCTATTTTATCTATTCACTGTAATTTCTCACGCAACCATTCAAAAGACTTTTCGATTACATCCGGTCTTTGACGAATACCGTGCCCCATATCTTCGATACGGTGATAGGTTACGGGTGCACCGTCTGCTAGAGCTTTCCTTATGAATTCATCGCTAGATTGAATGTCGTGGTCTTGAACGCCCGCAACAACTAAAAAAGGCGTATGGATTTTCCTGTAATCATAGGGCGGTCTTTTGAAAACATCTACGAGATACAAATGAGTCATGCCGAAGAAATATTTATCCGTCGTTGGGTCGCTCTGAATCGTATCCACACGCGCATCGTAGTCTTTGCGTGACAGAGCGCCTTCAAAGCAGATCTGACATTCACCCAATTTATTTTGATGCTCTTGACATTTAACATCTCCCATTGAAGCAGCTTGAATAAAGCCCCATAGTTCTTCCCGCCATGACCAATCACCTGCTCCAACCCAATTGAGGGTTGCACGGGTGTCATCAGGATAAAGCATGGTAAGGTCCGTCACGAGTGGCCCTCCTTCAGAAGCACCTAAGAAAACAAATTTTTTATTCCATCCTGCAGGTGGTTTGTTTTTTAAATAATTGATGACCGTTTGGTGATCTTTAAGCCTTTGCGTAGGTGTATAATGACGCCAAAACTCATCATCGTTAATTTGGTCCCCATCAATACCCCATTGTTCAATCGTCATCACCGTCAAACCCAACTCCCTGAACTCTTGTAAAAAGTAGCGATGAAAATGGATGACGCTGGAAAGAAGTCCTTTCATAGAGGAACCCTCACACAAAATGGCGATAGCAAAAGGGTTTACCTTAGGCGTCGTAAGATAATAAACGATTTCCGGTGCCTCTTTCTCTTCACGCTTTACAGTGAATCGGGAGGAAGCTGGGATATCGTAAGACGGTGCTGGGCGATTTATGTATTTAAAGGGGGTAATTTCTTCTGATTCCATAGCGAAGGCCGGCAACCAAAAAAGAAAGGACACCATAACCACAACAATTTGAAAAAACTTCATAACCTACTTCTCACTCTTAAATTCTAAAATATCACCTGGCTGGCAATCGAGGGCTTCACAAATACGTTCCAGTGTGGAAAAGCGCACAGCTTTCGCCCGCCCCGTTTTGAGGATGGATAGATTTTGAACGGTGATGCCAATGGTTTCAGCTAAATCCTGGAGCTTCATTTTCCGCTTTGCCAGCATCACATCAAGGTTAACAATAATTCCCATGTGTCGATTTTCTCCCATTAAATAATAAGTTTTTGTTCTTCTTGAAGCTTGTAGCCTTCCACCATGACCCAGGAAATAACGATGACCAAGATGCCGCAAAAAAGGGCTTCCATATTGGGCGTGCCAAAACCGATAGAGATATAGCGGAGACCAGGCGGGTAGGTAAAAGTAACAGAAAGGACTTGTAGCATATCACTTAAAGGTTTGGTCAAAAGGGCATCAAGAAAAAAGAGATAGCCCAAATATTTATACTGACGGGCATTCGTGATGTTAAAAATTTCACCCTTTCGATAGTTTCGAAAGATGGTTTTTAAAATCATAAGACCTAAAAGGATGGGCAATATTCCTAACAGACTTCCCATAAAACCGGTAAATTTTGTGAGAGGATACCATTTAATCGTTCCAAGATTGACAATACCTTCAGGGGTGTCTACCGGACCAAAAAGAAGACCGTGCTTGATGGCTTCCTTAATGGGATCAACATCGATAAAGAACCATAAAATTAATAAGGAGAGGGGCAAGACAACAAGCAGAATATTAAAAATAACGAGCAGATAAGAACTGATTTTTTGGATACGATCCATAATGATTCCTCATATGTTTGTTGTTAATGAGAGAACCATAATCGAAGGAGACATGCAAGTCAATCATTTTTTATCGTTTGTCATTAAAAAATGTGTCTAAAGGATGATTTCTAAGGGGGCTCCCTTAGATTTCCAACTGGGTGGAATTCTCCTCCTCATCCGGCAAGAACCCTCCGACCTGAGCATCCCAAAGAGTTTTATACAAACCAGCCTTGGTTAAAAGTTCCTGATGGGTCCCGTCCTCCAAGATCTTTCCCCGATCAAAGACAAGGATTCGGTCCATGTGCAGGAGGGTTGAGAGACGGTGAGCAACGACGATCGTGGTTTTGCCTTCCATGACTTCCCACAGGGATGAGTCATCACTATTTAAACAGGCTTTTAAAGTAACAAGTGACTGTATTTAATGGAAAATAACTTTCTTTCTTCTCATTGTTCTTGCCCAATGTACTCGCCACGATAGGAAACCCTCTGGCATTTTCTTGGCCTGCAAAACGAATCCCAGAGAAAAGCTGCCACTCACAAGCTCCTGCTTCAAGTCTGTTAAGCTCTTGAAAAACTTTTGACAATGCAGGCCAATCGAGTTTCTGAAAACCTCCCGCCTTTTCCGGTAAGCCCAACCCAGGTGGTCGCCAGAGACCTTTCGTATCGGCCCATGCATAGGCAGGATACCAGAGATCGTAATGAATCCCATTATCCGTCTCAATAGCCACAAGCTGGATTTTCTCTGCGTCTAGACGATTTCGCACTTGGGGCCAGAAGGCCAGCCTTGCAGAAAGGGGTGCATTAAATTTGGGAACGCCCAGTAATTCTTCAATTCTATCGTGGGAAAGTTCTTTTGGTACGAAATAAGCAACAAACCTTTGCGTTAACTCATAACGCTGGATTTTGCCTTGTTCAACAAGACCATTCTGACTCTCAAGAATGGATTGAGCGTCCGTTTTATCATCTGACCCTTCTAAAATTTCGAGAATCTTTTCAAAGCAGATTTCATACCTCTTTTGAAGGTCAATTTTTTGCCTTCCCAGGTCTTGATACATACAGGTTACTTCTTGAAAAATCTTGAGAGCTTTGTCCGTTGACCAGGCCCAGAAATCTCCAGCTTTCGCAGCATCACAAAGGGTATCACGATGTTGCAAAGCAATCATTGGATAAGCGAGCACGAAAACAGAAAGAAGACCATCCATATCCATGTGATTATTGATAACCAAGTCATAGGAGTGATTTTTGTTGGCTTTGAGAAACTTAAAGCAGATTTCCGTTGAGGTGCCTGCTTTATAACGATCCTCCGTTCTGTTGGGAATCCAATGGCTTAGTTCAATATCGATTCCTTCACGAAAATCTTCACCTGCCGTTCCGTCCACGTAAATGGTACAATGGGATGGTCGTCTTGTCCCATTAGGTCTTTCAATATAAAAGTGTTTTTCTGGTGTCATCATTCTCTCCTCTCCTTTATTGTTTCTACTCGTGACAATATCTGAAAGAAATTATTATATTGTCTAAAATGACAATGTATTGTAGAAATTCTGATAGAATGTCTGACATCAGTAAAAACTTAGGTGAAAGCCTTGAATATTTGAGAAAAGCCCGAGGATTGACGCAAGAGCAACTGGCTAAAATCTCAGGGATCCCACGCACAACTCTGTCGCATATTGAATCGGGCGAAGGGAATCCCTCATTAATGACCCTTAGCAAATTGGCCTTAGCTCTTGGGGTTCCTTATGAAGAACTTCTTTCGGCGCCCAAATCATCTTGCATTCTCATGCGGAATCATGAGCTCAAAAAGCATCCAAGAGCTCAAGGAAAAGTCCATAAGGTCGAGCTTTTACCCCGCCCTATTCTAGGTCTTCAATTTGAACGCATTGAGCTGCAGGCCTATGCCCTATTAATTGGAACCCCTCATATAAAGGGAACTCGGGAATACTTTACCTGCACAAAGGGGCGCATTGCGGTGGTAATAGAAGGAAGTGAGTATGCTCTTGAAGAAGGAGACGTATTGGCCTTCCTCGGCGATCGAAAACATACTTATAAAAATCTTGAAGGTGCAGAAAGTCAGGGCATTAGCATCGTAGCTCTCCATTATCCTGAGTTTGCCCCTATGAAGTTGGATTCGTAGGGAAGGTAAGTTATGATCTTGAAGAGCCCCTTGGAGTAATGCAACAATAACCATTATCAACATGGCCCTCTTACGTCCAATTTAAGGATAGGATATGAGCACAATTATTTTTCTTAATGGATGTTCTTCATCGGGAAAGACTACAATTGCAAAAGCAATTCAATATTTAGCGAATGCACCATGGCTCCTATGGGGTATTGATACTTTCTTCCAAAGCATGCCCCCTCCATACGTGGGTTTTGGTGAAAAAGCTAATGAGGGCTTTCAGTTTGTTGCCGACCAAGATGAACATGGCCCTATCATGTGTATCCACAGTGGCCCTTTGGGGGAGGCTATCGTTAAATCCATCCCAAAAGTCGTTAAAACTCTTGCCGATGATGGTCTCAATATAATTGTGGACGAGGTGCTGTTTGAAGATACGTGCTTGAAATACTACGTCAGGGCCCTATCAAACCATACGGTTTATTTCATTGGTATTCTTTGCGATCTTAACGCGATGGAAGAGCGAGAAATTCTTCGAGGCGATCGGGCGTTGGGGCTTGCACGTGCTCAAGTTGCTCGAGTCCATGGCCCCACCCGCTCTTATGATCTGACCGTTGATTCGACTCACATTTCTGCCTTTGATAATGCGCGAAACATTTTAGAATTCGTGAGTCAAAATGGCAATCCACAGGGATTTGATAAACTCCGCAAAACATTGTGAATATGGCTATCATTTTTCAACCCCTTCAAGAACCCCATTTCCCCTTGCTCTTAAAGTGGTTAGAAACACCCCATGTGAAAGCCTGCTGGGATCAGGATGTGGAGTGGACGCCTGAACGGGTCAGAGAAAAATTTGGAAGCTATGTGCAGGAATATAAGCTAGAGAAGGACGCCGTCAAAAAACCCGTACAAGCCTACGTCTTTTATATCGACAGTCAACCTGCTGGCTATATTCAACTCTATAAGGCTCGGGATTTTTCTCGCGATGATAATACTTCTCTTTCTGGTCTCCCAGATTCATTGTCGGCCCTTAATGTCTTGATTGGGGAAGAAGAGTATCTTGGAAAAGGTTGGGGTTCGCATATTCTGACGCAATTCTTACACGAATACGTCGATCCTCATTATGACGCTTGTTTTGTCGATCCAGATGCGGCCAATATAAAGGTGATGAGGGCTTATGAGAAAACTGTGTTCAAGAAGATAAGAACGGTTAAAAACGAAACTGTCTCATGGATGGTGAGGGAAAAAAAATGAAGCAAAACATCCACGTCGTGGCTCGCGCCGTTGTGATTGATGAGGGTCAAATCCTTCTTTGTAAAACCATTGGTTTGTCTCCTGATTTTTTCTTTCTTCCAGGTGGTCATATTGAGCAGAATGAAAGTGCGGAGCAAGCTGTTTTACGGGAACTGAAAGAGGAATCTGGCTTTGCTTTTTCGATTCGACGCTTTTTAGGGTGCCTTGAACATAGTTTTGAGCCTGGAAAAAATTCTATCTGCCATTCCCATGAGTGCAACTTGATTTTCGAAGCCTACTCACCAGCGGTGAGAGCAAGCCAACCTATTCCCCAATTAGAAGAACAAATTGAGCTACTCTGGATGCCTCTTGTGCAGCTTAACAACATTGACTTAAGACCAGAGCCGTTCAAAACCCTTGTTGAAAAGTGGTTAGCTCAAGATATGAATCAAGCATTCCAGAGTCACATGGAATACACCAAGTGATTGTTATATCCTGGTCTCTCGAGATGGCTTTATTGCTGATAAAAAAGGCAACATGCGTTTAGTTGCAATGCTCTCATACAGAGTAACTTTTCCAATTTGCTCTACAGTGGCTTTGAATTAAGCCCGAAGAGGTCGAATGGTTTGGCCACTGTGCCAATCAGTCGATGTCAACTAAACTTTCAACTAAACTTTATTGACAAAATCATAAGTATCATGTTTATAGTTTCTTGTTATATTAATATTATTGATTCAGTTAAAGTTAGTGGAGATTTTTATGAAAAACCAAGTGGCAATGTTGTTGGTCGGCACAATATTTTTTACAACAAACCCGGTTTTTGCCATGGAACAAGATCACCAAGATGCATCTACGTAGTCATCTACCGCAATAAAACATCCTCTCCCTAAACAACCTCTAACTTCACCCCTTCCGGCACGGAGTGGTGCTAATGTGGTCACGGCGGATTTTCTCCTGGGTTTGCCTCATGATAGTTTGAATGATCCAATGCTAAGATGGCTGGATAATACCCACCTCCTTTACGCCTCTCCTTCAAGAGAGAACAGACAAAAATGGACCATAGAATTACTTGATGTACACACTGGTGCCCATAAAATATTAGGTGAAGGATCTAATCCCGAACCATCTCCCGATAGCCATTGGATAGCTTTTACCCATGGCGAGAAAGAAGCAAAACAATTATGGATGATGCATAGTGATGGTGAAGGCAAGAAACAACTTTCTCATGTTCAAGGTGGACTTGGAGATCATTATCAATATTCATTTGATTTTGCATGGTCCCCTGATTCAAAGCAAATAGCCTTAAGCCATGAGCCTAACTTTAAGTATTGGGAGAAAAAAGAGCCCCCTAAAAGTATGATAGACATTCTTGGTATCAAGACAGGGAAATCGAAACAAATTGCTTCTTTTGATGCTTCCATTCGTGATCTTTCCTGGCTTCCCAATGGGAAAGAACTTCTCTTTATGAAGGAACGTATTGGTTCTTCATATAATGAAGAAGATGATTGGGAATGGGTCCAAGCCTTAAATATTAATGATGGCCATTTACGCACTCTGGCAAAATTTGATGGGCTGCAACAGTCTCTTAGTCCGAGTGCTTCGCCCGATGGAAAGTTGGTTACCTTGATGTATGATGCTGATAACCCAATGTATGACTTTATGCCAAGTCTGGGCGTCGTCTCTAATGATCCTACAAGCGCTGAGACTATACCTCCCATTACCCGATTGACCCATGAGATAAAGCTACACTCACCGCAATGGTCCTCTGATAGTCGACATATCTACGTTAAACGAGATTATGGTGCCTACAAACAGATTTTTTCTGTTGATGCAAATACAGGAACGGCCTCCCAAATTACGAATGCTCCCTTAGACATTGACAGTTATGCCCTTTCTCCAGATGGGTCGCACCTTGCTTGGATTGGTCAAGATGCACAAGCGACCCGTATTATACGTGTTGCATCAAAAGATGGGAAAAACGTGAAAGACCTTGATATTATTCCGGGTGCTCCCAAGGATATGGCCCTGAGTGAAGTTCGTGAAATTGATTGGCAAACGCCTGATTATCCCGCCCGTATGCGTGGTCTCTTATTTATGCCCCTCAACTATCAGATGGGAACCCGTTATCCCCTTATTGTGGATATTCATGGGGGAGGAGCAGGAGCCCATATTTATTTTCAGGGAGGAATTTTAACGAACTCTCCTCTTGAATGGCATATGTGGGCGGCTAAAGGATATGCCGTATTTGTTCCTGAGTTGCGTTCATCCGCATCCTTCGGATCCGTCGCCATTACACGGGATGATCTTCAGAAACATGACCTCATCAATTGTGATATCAGGGATGTAGAAGCTGGCATTGATGAACTGATTACTCAAGGCATTGTTGATCCTCATCGCATGACGGCCATTGGGCATAGCGTTGGTGCACGGCGCGTGAATTGGCTGGTGGCGACGAGTCATCGATTCAAAGCGATAATTTCTCACGACGGATGGGCCGATGAGTGGATCCAAGCCTTAGAGTCACCATTCAAACGACTTTACTCCACGTTTGGTGGAGCCCCATGGGAAGTTCCTCAAAATTATCAAAAAAATTCAGCCCCATTTCATGTTCTTGGTGCAACAACGCCCACCTTATTCCTCATGGGTAATCCGGAATTGGGTGGAGCGGATCCTCACAAAACTGTGCATATGTTGTACAACGCCATCAAAGGACAAAGTGTGGAAACAGAATACGTGAAATATTCTGATGAAGGACATAGCTTTGAAAAGCCTGAAAATCGACGAGACGCCCTGGAGCGGACCATCAAATGGATTGATGGACATTTGGGACGTTCATAAATTGTCACTGATCTTTCCATTCCTTAATCTGCTCTTTACTCCCTGGAAGAACCGATATAAAAAGCCGTTCCTCATGGATTGGGGGCTCGGAATGCACGGCTGCATTGGCGGACCCCACGATAAAAACAGCTCCTTGTTAAGGTTGAGCAATGGAAATGGGGCCTTTAGATTGGCCTAATAACGTTGCGAGGGCCTGGCGATTATAGGAATTTTCTTCGGTTCCTCCTTTTTCCAAAGCATAGAATTTCTCTCTCATATGAGTAGGTAGACTATAAAATAAAGTAGAAGAGCCTTTTAAAGTAACCGCAAACTTATAAGGATCGCCTTCGTATGGAGCATAATAATAGCCATCTTTGTGCCAACGGGGAATATCATATTCTGACGTAGGGGTGAATGAGCGTACAGCAACCCACGCTGTTTCTTGGCCAGAAGCTTGTATAATATCATTCACAATCCGCACGATGATTTGGGAGGCAGTCTCTGCTATGGCTTTATTTTCTTTATTTAATGACTTTATAAAGGTCCTGATTTCGGCGTTTAAGTCTTTGAGGCTTCCATAATTATTATATACTTCAGTTGTATTTATTTGGAGCTTTTTGAGGATATTTTTCTCCTCTTCTGTGAGCCCAAGCGCAAAAATGACAAAGGGATTATTGGTATTTAATTGATCAATAGCAATTTTAATCTGTTTCTTACTTTGTTGATTGTCTTGTGTCGAGACAGAATCAGGAAAAGGAGTAATGGATTTTATTTTTTTCTTTGCCTCATCATTATTCAACCATTTCTTATGTTTAATTAAATAGTCAGCCTGGAATTGAACAATAGCTTCATCCCAAGGCTTTGCGTGAGCCCCAAGATATTGGTAACCGTGGAAAGCAATACCTCGTTTTTCACATTCTTGCTGAACCGATTGAAGACAAGGTAAGTCATCATCAAACATCACAATTTTATGGGGCTTGAGTTTGACTTGATCTAAAAACGCGCCAAGAACCGGTCCTTTTACTTCTAAATCCGTTGATAAAATGCCTTTATAAAAAACAGGATTTCGATTGAACCCGTTTATCACACTACCCGTCACTTATTGATAGTCAGTTGAAAAGTAAGAATAAATAGTTTAAAGTTTTGGAATCATTCCTCATCAAAGAAAGGATTTCAAAATGAAAAAACTACATCTCCTTACTCATA
>JACDGE010000150.1 GCA_013815465.1 Alphaproteobacteria bacterium
TCTTCAAAAAGATCCATTACTTTTTTAGTTTCCTTCTTGACAGCTCTGTCTGAGCCCTACTAACATCGCCCAAGTGGGTCAATTAATTTGACAGCCCCCCGGGTCAATAAACCTGGCGCCCGACAGGGAGTATATAGTCGATCCTGAAGAATGGGTTTAGGACGGGATTAGATCCCCCCTAATGCCGCTTTTAGTGTCAAGATCCCCAAAGAGGTAGACCAAAATGAGGACAAAAAGAGATCTGATGTGCCGCCAAATTAGCCTTAAGTTATGTCCTATTGCGCACAACAGTGCATTGAGGGCATCACCTATGATTCCCTTGAGGTAATTTCGACGCAGTTTTCCCTCAGATTTCATGTGGCCAATATGAGGTTCGATAGCGGATCTGCGCTTGAGATGTTTCTTCAACGTTCGGGTCATCCCCCGTTTTTGGCCAGAAATGTAAACGCGGCAGCCTTCTACCCCATGCCCTTTGTAGCCTTTATCAACGAACGCCTGCTCAATCAAAACTTGAGAAAGTTCTTCTGCCTTTATGAGGTTACAGCCCAAAGTGTGGCCATCGTATTGGTTCTCATGCAGAGCCTGGGAAGACAAGGCCAGTCCTTGCTTATGAGTCAACACCAATGAAACCTTGCACCCAAATTCATAGGTCTTTCCAGCCTTCCCTTTGGAAATACAGTAGGCTTCTGGCGCATGCAGGCTGTACAGCTTGTCCTTGCTCTTCTTTTCCTGAGACAATAGTTGCTTCGCCTTAGCCAAAAGATCTGCGAATTCAAACTGCAACTCCAATGAATCCTTAATTTGGCGCTCAATATCCCGCACCGTGCGACCAAGATAGTTTTTCAACTTCTTGACCTCTTTTCTTATCCGCTTAAATTGTTGTGCGTGGGCATATTTCCCGGCGTTCAAAGCAGCGAATTTTCCAACCCGAGCATAGCTTTGACGAAGCTTCACGCCACATTCATCAGCCAAGTCAACCAGTTGCTCACGTGCTCTGTTGAGGAGCTTGGAGTCCGTTGGAAATGCAATGTTCTTTTTCATCACGGTCGTATCGGCAATCACTCGCTTCAAATCTTGAGGAGCAACCGCTTCAGTCTTAACAGCCGTAACAATTGTTTGAGCCAAAATCTTTTCCAGACTTTCTGGCCCAAGTCTATTGCGCCAGCGGGTCATGGAGCTGGGATCAATGGGGAGCTCCCATTGCAAGTAATCATAGCCACAAAAGTATTGCCAGTAAGGGTTTTGTACCCATTGGTAAACAACTTGTTCATCTGAAAGGCCATTCATGTGTTGGAGCATCATCAAACCCACCATGATTCGTATGGGCTTGGGAAGTTGCCCAGGACCGGCTTTGTAAAAAGAGCCAAATTCTTCCTCAAACACGGACCAATTGATTTGATGCGCTAAAATAAACAAGGGGTCTTTGGGGTTCAGTTGATTGGATAAACGGCTTTTAAAAAGTTCGGATTGGCTGGTATCAGTTTTGTTGGGTTTCATGGTTCTATATTGCAACCTTTTAAAGGGTTAGACCTCATTTCTTGCAATTATATTACCTCGCCGGCCTCAGAAATTCAAACAAATTCAACGAATTGTGAATACTTCAGATTCGACTTGAATAGAGTTAATTTTAAAAAGGGCCTTTTGAATAAGCTCTAACAAGAACTTTTTAGCAGAGCGGCTTTTAGCATTAGAATAAAGGCCTGCATGAATAAATTTGGAGGTTGGATCCCAGGCCTGAAAATGCTTGAACGAGAAACTATTTTTAGAGACCGACATATGGTCGATCTGAAGCATTTGACCAGGTTTGAGGTTTTTCATTCCATAAGCCCAAGGCTGAGCATGCCTTTTAAAATGACGTTTTCGTTTTTTTTGGGGAGCTGAAATAGACTTCTGAACAAGGCCCTTGTTCATTAAATGCTTAAGAATACGTCGAACGGTGCTTTCACTGAATTGAACGGCGTGGTCCCGCTTGAGGATGACAGAGATCTTCGTTTTTCCATAGGTCGGATTTTCTCTGCGAAGCTTCAGAACAAGCTGCATTTCCGATTCGCCCCACTGAGAGTTTCGAAGGGATTTGGGTTTCTTAGAAGAAGGTATTATCCCCTTT